>JBBRIK010000620.1:0-4541 GCA_038221045.1 Gemmatales bacterium | reverse complement strand
CTTCAACCTCGCCGAGATGGGCAATCACGACCTCATCAAGGCCTGGGGCGAGATGCAGGTGAATGTACCGTGCATGGCCCTGCTCGAGGACTTCGACAACGTCTTCCACGGGCGGGAATACGTCGCCCGCAAGCATTCGCCCGCGCCGCTGCTCTTCAGCCGGGGCAAGGACGATGGGCATGGAAATGAGCGCGGCATGGCCCCGCTGGCCCCGCTGACGTTCGACTGCTTGCTCAATTGTCTGGACGGCGTCGAACGCTGTGACGGCATCTTCACGATCATCACGACGAACGACCTGAGCAAGATCGATCCCGCCCTGGGTCTGCCGCGTCGTCTCCCTGACGGCACGGTCGAGTTCATCTCGACGCGGCCGGGCCGAATCGACAAGGCGGTCGAGTTGACGTACATGGAGACCGACGACAAGAAGCGGATGGCCCAGCGCATCCTCAGTGAGTATCCCGAGGAACTGGTGAAGATGCTCGTATTCGTGGACCACTACGCCGACCTGCAAGAGACGCCGGCCCAGTTCCAGGAACGGTGCGCTCAGGTGGCGCTGAAGTGCTTTTGGAAGGATCGCGAAGTGGAAGAGTCGAGGTTGCCCGAGTTCCACGAACTCGGGCGCTGAGGAACGTCTACGAGATCCTTTCTTGCCACTTGCGGCTTAGCGGTCTTCTGCTAAGCCGCAAGCGGCAAGACGTTGTTCCGTCATCCGTCCTGGGTTTGCGCTCAGCGCTTCAGGTGATAGCGATCGATCTTGCGATCCAGCGTCGAACGCTCGATTCCCAGGATGGAGGCGGCCTGGCTCTTGTTCCAACTGGTGTGTTCCAGCGTCTTCGCGATCTGCAGTTTTTCGATATCCTCCAGCGACAACGGCTCGAATTCCACCTCGCTCTCCGGCGGCGGCTGAACCGACTCCAGCGAAGACAGCCAAACGTCGCTGGCGTCCAGCAGTGGTCCCGTCCCCAGAACCACCGCGCGTTCGATGACATTCCGCAACTCGCGGACGTTCCCCGGCCAGTGATACTCCTCCATCTTCTTCAGCGCCGCCGGCGTGAAGCCCTTGATTTTGCGCCCTGTCTCGTGGATGAATCGCCTCAGAAAATGATCGACCAGAAGCGGAATGTCGCTGCGCCGATCGCGCAAGGGCGGCACTTGAATCTCGACGACCTGCAAGCGGAAGAACAGATCGCGACGGAACGTACCCTCGCGGACCGACTCCTCCAGGAGTGTGTTCGTCGCGGCCACGACGCGGACGTCCACGCGAATCGGGACGCTGCCGCCGACGCGCTCAAAAGGATGCCCTTCGAGAATGCGCAGCAGTTTCGCCTGCGTGCCGACATTCATCTCGCCTATCTCATCGAGAAAGATCGTCCCATGATCGGCCGCCTCGAACTTGCCGATCTTCTTCTCCGTCGCTCCAGTGAATGACCCTTTCTCATGGCCGAACAGTTCGCTCTCCAGCAGCGTTTCCGTCAGGGCGGCGCAGTTGAGACAGACGATCGGCCCCTCGCGGCGCGGACTCGAATAGTGAATGGCCCGCGCCACCAGCTCCTTGCCGACACCCGATTCGCCGCGAATCAGGCAGGTCGCGTTCGTACCGGCGACGAGGCCGATCTGCTTCTCGACGTTCTTCATGGTCGCGCTGGTGCCGACCAGTTCGCTCTCGACGCGGAGTTGATCGCGCAGCGAGCGGTTGGAATTCGTCAGCGACACCTGCTTTTGCAGACTGTTGATGGCGGTGCCGAGTTGCCGGGCGACGGCGACAGCGAATTCGAGGTCCTCGGCGTCGAGCGCCTTGTGCGGATCGGTGCAGTAGAGATGGACCAGACCGAGGATTCGCTCGCCAAAGACGATGGGAGCGCAGATCAAGCTTGTCGCGCCCATGTCCGTCAGACTCTCGCGGTTGCGCAGATAGCGGTCGCGGTCCACGTTCTCGGCGAGGATGGCCTCCCGGCTGGCCAGCACCTCATTGCTGACGTACTCGCTGACGCGCAGATAGTTCTGCTTGCTCGGATCGCGATGTCGATACGCGGAGAGGATCATCTCCTGGCCTCGCCCGATGCGTTCGCCGCCGGCCGCCCCCTCGCCGCGCGGCACGGTCAGAAGTGCGACGGCCTCGGCGGGAATGGCCTCCAGCAGGGCGTCGAGGACCATCCGAACGAGGTCGTCCTGGCTGATGGCCGAACCCATGTCGAGGGCGAGGCGATACAGCAGAGACAGATCGCGGCTGAGCGAATGGCGCGACGGCGCGGCCGTATCGGACGGATCGGCAACCGCCGCATCAGGAGGCACCGGCGTCAGAAATCGCGTCGAGCCGAGCCGTTTCTTGATCGACACTTCTTCGCCGAGGCCGCGTTCGACGGGAACGTCGGGCAGTTGGCCCATGTCCTCGACGAATAGCAGGCACGTTCGCCCGACTTCCATTTCGTCGCGCGGCTTGAAGACCGCGTCGGTTTCGATGCGCTGGCCGTTGAGGCGCGTGCCATTGAGGCTGGACAGGTCGCGCAGGTGCCAGTGGGCATCGCTGAAACTGACCTCGGCGTGTTCGCGCGAGCAGAGATCGTCCTTGAGGACGATGTTATTGGTGGTGGCCCGGCCAAGGGTGTAGCGCTGGTTGGGATGGAGGGGAAAGACGTCTCCGAATCCGTCATCCCGTTTGATCACGAGGTAGGCTGTGGCGCCGCCGGGCATGATCGTTCGCTCTGGTGCCTCCGCCGGAGGCGGCGGAGTGGTTGTCAGGGGCGTGTCGCTGAGCCATCGGCGTTGGGTGTTTGAGATTATAAGTCGCCCGGCGGCGATTGCAAACGCCAACCTGAGGGAGGATGCAAACGCATTGTTGCCTGGGGAGGCGTCGGGTTCGTAAGGTAAGCGTCTAGGATAAGCATCGCGAGCGGAATCCCTTCTTGCCGCTTGCGGCGTAGCGGATACGCCGCAAGCGGCAAGAAAGGATTCCGCCAAGGGAGGCCGATCGTGGACAATCTCAAGACGGTCGCTCAGCTCTGTCAGGACCAGCGAATCGACGTGAAGGCACTTGCCGAGAAGAGCGGGGTGGACGAGCCGCGCGTCCTGGCCATCCTCATGGGCCGCTGGACGCCGAGTCCGGCCGAGCGCGACAAGGTGGCCGCCGTCTTCGGCCTGACCCGCGAGCAGATCATCTGGGGCCACGTCACTCCCATCCAGCACATCTACGGCTCCGGTCCCTCCTGAAGGTCTCTTTCACAAGTGGGACAAAGAAGTGAACGAGACCCCTTTACAATCGTCGCAGTTACGGCGATCGTTCACTTCCGCAGAGCTTCTCTAGATTCCTTGTACTTTCCTGACTCTTTCGTCTACTTCATTTTGCCATTCTGCCTGAACCGCGCATACTTCAGGTGTTCCCGAGATGTGATTGCGACAACGAGCAAGGTAGTTCTTGTGTCAGCCGCATCACAGGGAACTGTCCCAACACAGGAGTAGCAGGCATGATTTGGCAGCGCATTCGCGTAGCTCTGCTGGCGAGCATCGTGGCCATGGCGGCGGCTCTTCCGCTCGCTGGTGGATCCAAGGCTCAGGCGGGGCACAGTGGTTCTGGCTGTAGCACCGGCTGTGGTTCGGCCTCGACGAGCACCTCCGCCGCCCCCGGCGCGGTCGTCCCGGCCCCGGCCATGCGGACCATCACGGTCACTGAAATGGTTCCCGAAAACTATACCACGACGCGCACGGTTTATCGCCAGCAGCGCGTCGAGGAGAAGTACACGGCGTACCGCATCGAGCGAGTCCCGGAAACGAAGATTCGCACGGTCACCGTCTACGAAAAAGTCCCCGTCGAGGAGACGCGGACGCGGACGATCTGCAAGACCGTCCCGGTCTGCGAAGAGCGGACCTGCATGGAGAAGCACTGGGTTTGCAAGCAGGTGACGACCTGCAAGAAGAAGTGCGTCGACAAGGGGCACTGGGAGTGCCGTGAGGTCGAGTGCAAGCCCTTCTTCGCCAAGAAGAAGAAGTGCTGCGACCCGTGCGATTCTTGCTGCAAGACCGAGTGCCCCAAGACCAAGACGGTCCGGTGCTGGGTTGCCAACAAGTGCTGGATCGAAGAGCCTTGCACCAAGACGGTCAAGTGCTGCGAGTACCGGCCCGTGACGAAGAAGGTCACGGTCTGCAAGAAGGTGTCTCACTGCGAAACGTACAAGGTGACGGTCTGCAAGTGCGTCCCGCACACGAAGACCGAGACCTACACCTGCTGCGTCGAGAAGAAGATTCCTTACGAAGCGACTCGCTGCGTCTGCAAGTGCGTCCCGGTGCAAGAGCAGGTCAACTGCTGCCGGATGGTCAAGCGGTGCGTCGAGAAGCAGGTTCCTGCTTCTGACTCCTGCTCCAACGCCTGCTCCAACGCCTGCTCCAACGGCTGCTCCGACGCCTGCGTCAAGCCCTGTGGCAAGCACAAGCGTGGCTGCTGCAAGTAAACTGTTCGCCAGAACATAGGGATCGTACAGCACAGTGAAGAGTCGAAGCGAGGCGGTGACAGGATTGTCACCGCCTCGCTTCTTTTGTTTTGGTTAGCC
>JBBRIK010000619.1:0-4544 GCA_038221045.1 Gemmatales bacterium | reverse complement strand
CGGGCGTCGGTAAAGACAACCTCGTCCGGATGCCGGCCATCGCTGTAGGAAACGTCGGCGCGGAAGGTGGCGACCTGGACCTTGAGCGGTTGGCCCTCCACATGAGGGCCGAGGACCTCGACGACGCCGAAGCTGGCCCCGACGGCGACGGTACGGCGAAAGAGCCAGCGTACGTCGCCGGGATGGGCGTTGGTGGCGACGTCGTAATCGCGGGGTGTCAGGCCGAGCAGTTCATCGCGGACGCACCCGCCGGCCCAGAGGGCCTCGAAGCCCGCTTCATGCAGATGGCGCACCACGTCGATGGCAAACTCGCGCTCGGTCACGGACGTCCCCATTACACAGGCGGTTCCTCGGCCGGCGTCTCTGCTTCAGACTTTTCAGTCGTTTCGGGCGTCTCAAGCATCCAGATCAGCAGATGATTGCGTCCATACCTGCGGTCTTCCCACTCCTCGATGCGGGGCAAGTTGTCCAGGGGGGCCTCATGCTCGCCTTGCAGCACCAGGACGGAGTCGGGAGCGGCCTTTTCCTGGATGAGCCGCACCAGTTCGAGAAGCTCATCGATCCGGTTCTGGTAGTCGGCAAAGGGTGGACTCAAAAAGAGATTGATCGGTTCGGCGGGCGGCTTCCAGCGTTCGACCCAACGATAGACGTCCGTGCGGATCACGCGGGCGCGGTCCTGGACCTTGAACTCGCGCAAGTGGCGGTCGAGATCGGCCAGCAGCGTGAAGTCGCGTTCGACGAACGTGGCGCTGCTGGCCCCCCGGCTGACCGCTTCCATGCCCACGACGCCCGTCCCGGCAAAAACGTCGAAAAAGGGGCGATTCGGAATGGCGTTCCCGAGGATGCTGAAAAACGCCTCGCGGACCATCTGCGGAGTGGGCCGCAGGCCGGGGTGGACGTTGCAGGTCAGCTTGCGCCCCTTCAGCGATCCCGCGACAATTCGTATCTGCGTGCGCATAACCTTTCCCCGACAAGGACAAAATAACATCCTGTGAAGATGGCAGATTTAGCCACGATAGACAAGACCGCTCAGCGCGTTCGGCAAGGCCGCCTTGGCCTGAAGGACAGAAGGACAGGGCTACAAGCAGAAACCCTCTTCAGAGGGCTAAGGAAGACGCTATCTTGCAGCCCCCTTCAGGGGGCTTTTGCAGGTAGGCCCGTCCTTCAGGGCGAGCCGGGCCTCCCGGACGTCTGGAAGGGCGAGGCTCACGAACTGGACGTCCGGCAAGGCCGCCCTGCCCTGAAGGACAGGGCTACAAGCAGAAGTCCTCTAAAGAGGGCTGGGAGAATGTCAGAGGACCCGGTAGGAGTGCGATTGCAACCAATGCCAAAGGGCCGTACCATCGCGTCGCAAGGGCTTTCCACTGGAGCAAGTCATGACGACCGTGTTCCCTGCCATGAAGCGACGAGCCATTCCTGGACTCTTCGCCGCCCCAATGCCGCACGACACGATCTGCGCTCGGCTCTTCTGGGTCTGGCTTGCTCTGCGCACCGCTCTCTGGACCTGTCTCGCGACCGTCACACAGCCGAACGCTCCGCTCGATCTGATCGAATGGTTGGCCTGGGGTCATGAATGGCGCTGGGGTTATCCCAAGCATCCTCCCTTGCCTGCCTGGATTGCCGAGGTCTTCTCGTGGTTGTCACCCGGAGACGTCTGGGGAGTCTACCTGGCCAGCTACTTGTTGATGGCGGTGTGTCTGTGGACCGTCTGGCGCTTGGGATGCGAGATGCTCTCACCCCGCCTCGCTCTCCTGGCGGTCCTGAGCATGGAAGGGCTGATCTTCTTCAACTACGATGCCTCCGAGTTCAGCAACAATGTCGTCCTCAACACCTGCTGGGCGCTGACGATTCTCTGTTTCCATCGAGCCATTCGCACGGATCGGCTGGGCTGGTGGCTGGGATTGGGATTATCTGTCGGCCTGGGACTGCTCTCGAAATACTCCCTCGTCTTCCTGCTCGTTCCCATGATGCTGTTTCTTTTCTGCCATCGATCCACGCGCCGCCTGCTGGGCCGGCCTGGACCCTATCTGTCAGCAACGATAGCCCTGGGGCTGTTTGCGCCTCATGCGTGCTGGCTGGTTCGGAATGAGTTCATCACGATTCGCTATGGGATGGAGCGATCGGCGAACCTTGGTTCCTGGTTCAATCACTTCCTGTATCCCGTGCAATTCAGCCTCTCTCAACTGGGCCGGCTGTTGCCCGTCCTCTTCGTGCTGACGCCACTGATTTCCTGGAAGCGACGGCGTCACGATGCCGCCGCGCGTCCCGACCGCGACTTCCTGCTCATGATGGTGCTGGGGCCGGTCGCCTTGCTTCTGCTCGTCTCGCTGCTCTCGGGCAAGTTGCTCCGCGAGATCTGGGGATCGCCGCTCTGGACCTTCACAGGACTGCTCTTACTCGTCGCCTTGCGGCGTGAGGCGACAGCGCCTGCGCTGAGGAAGGCACGCCGAAACCTGGCGATTGTGGTGATGCTGTTCGTGAGTATCGCCCTGGCCAAGAACTATCTGGAACCTGCTCTCTCACATCGGCCCGGGCGCATTCATTTCCCCGGCAAGCAACTGGCTGCTGAGGTTACGCGGGTTTGGAAGGATTACTGCGACGAACCATTCCCGATCGTCGCCGGCGAGTGCTGGCTGGCCGGGAACATCAGTTGTTACGCGGCTCATCATCCGAGCATGTACAGCAGTGGAATCGTGGGCTATCCCATCATGGACGCCCGCGTCACGCCCTGGACCAGCGATGAAGACTTGCGGGTTCGCGGAGGTGTTCTGGTGTGGGACGCCAGCCGATCCGGTGAGGGGATTCCGCCCGAGTTGCGCGAGCGCTTTCCGAACGCTCGCCTTCAGCCTCTCCTGATTCTGCCGTACCAGTGTCCGCAACAAGTAGCGCCGGCGCGGATCGGAGTCGCCCTGGTAGTGCCGGAAGGATCGACGACGGAATAGTCTTCTTGCCGCTTGCGGCTTGGCAACCACCCCGCTAAGCCGCAAGCGGCAAGAAGGTTATCCCAGGTCCGACGTATCCAGACGCCCTGCCTCGTGCAGACGCGTAAAGTGATCGAGCGTCCGCCGAATCCCTGTCATCAACGGCGTCAACGGCATCGGCCCGAGGTCGCGCTGAAGAGCGGAATCATCGAGATCAAACGCAATCGCGATCCGGCGGTCGCCATGCGTGACGAGTTGCTTCGCCTCCGGCGCCACCTCGCACAGCGCTCGATAAAACGCCGGCATATCGACGACATGGCCGCGCAGGTTGTACGACTTCGCTCCCTGGTAGGGCCGTTCCAGACAGCGAACGAAAATCTTGGCCACGTCGTCGGCGAGTTGATAATCCTGCATTCCCCCCAGCGAGATGTGTGACGCTCGCCCCAGCACAAGCGACTTGATGGCCTTGGTCGGCTCGCTGGTCATGCCGAAATCACGGCCCACTCCATAGACCGTCCACGGCCTCAGTCCGATGCTCGACAGGCCGTGATCGCGGAAATAGACGGCCGCATTGCCCTCGTTGCAAACCTTGAAGTGACCGTAGTGCGTCGTCGGCGTCAGCTTGACGTCATCGGCGAGCGCCCCCTGGGGATAGTCTTCCGGCGGTCCGAAGACGGCGGCCGAGCTGGCATAGACGAGCCGTTGGACCTGTTCGCCGAGGGCCTTGACCGCCTCGAAGACAGCAAGGGTGCCAAGGACATTGACCTTCGCGCCAAGAAGCGGATCGGCCCGGCAGACCGGCACTTGCAGCCCGGCAAGGTGGACGACGTGCGTAATGCCCTGCTCGCGCATCGCTTTCGTCAGGCCGGCCAGATCGGTCACATCGCCCTGGATGAAGCCGACTTGACGCAACTGCTCGTCATTGAGCAACTGACGAAGGCGATGAGGTGTTTCCTTGAGGTCATAAATCCACGTCTGATCGCCGCGTTCGAGCAGGTTGGCGACGATCCACGAGCCGATGCAGCCATAGCCGCCGGTCAGCAGAACACGCATGATGCCTCATCCGCGAGAAGGTAGGAAACGGTCCAGGCGCTATTGTATCGTCCCTTTGGCGAATCCGTGGCGGATCGTGAGTCGTCGATTGTTCCCTTGATGCGGACGCAACAAATTCAATGAGATTGACTCGCGTTTCCCTCCTTGAGAAGATTCAGGAGGGTTCGGAGTGCTGTTGAAAGGGGATGTCATGAATGAAAAAGAAACAATCGACGAGTACGCATCGCGCATGAGAGTATTCCTCGCGAATCAGCAAACTGTTCCGCCCCAGGACGCCGCGAAGTACGCGGGCAAGTGGATCGCCTGGAGTCCGGATGGTTCAGCCATTGTCGCCAGCGCCGAGAACACGGAAGCGCTGCTCGAATGCATTCGCGCTGCGGGAGAATCGCCGCATCTCTGCACCCTTGAATATGTCGAACCTTATTGATTGGGAACTCACTTCTTCGGACGGAACGCCTTGACGACGCTCTCGTTCGTCGTCAAATACGGCCCTTCGATGAGATCAACGCAGTACGGAATCGCCGGAAAGACAGCCAGCAGACAGTCGCGAATAGCGCTCGGCTTGCCCGG
>JBBRIK010000618.1:0-4548 GCA_038221045.1 Gemmatales bacterium | reverse complement strand
TCGGGCCAGTCGATGCGACGGCCGCCGATCAGACGCGGCGGCGGATTGAGCGAGCCATCCGGCTGAGGAGTCAGCCCTTCTCGTTTCGCCAACTGCTCCGCGAAGTCGCGCAGTTCGTTGTCGTGAGCGGGCAGTGGCCGGCCCTTGTTTCGCGCCGCCGAGGGACAGGCGAAACGGAGCCCCACTCCCCAGCGGTCCCCTTGAGGCACGAGGATGAATGGGAACAACCGGCAGGGAAGAGGTTTCGCGTCGTAGCCATGCCGTTCGTGGATGCGACAGCGACCCTCTGGACTGAGGAACACGCAGCTGCCGTCCGGTTGGTGGTTGAGATGATAGCGCCGCGCCCAGGGCGGCCCGGACCGGCGCACGGGAGCGAGGCCGCCGAGGTCCTGGGCGCGGTCCCAGCCCTGCGCCTCGATGCGCTGGTTCTCTTCCTCGCTGATGGTGACGAGGTATTCCTTGCAGCAGGTGCCGGTGACATGACAATCCCAGTTCTGCAAGACGGGTAGATGCCGGATCGGAGCGGACATGCTTGGTCCTCCATCCGATATTCTACTTCTCCTCTCCGCGCAAAGCGAGCGGGGCGTTCACACGCCACGTTCGCTTCACGCCGCGTCGAGATTGCGCCTGCGCGGCCGGGGGGCCAGTGGCGGGAGCAGCTGTGAGCCGAACGCGCCGCCCATGATTCCGAGTATCACAGGGCCGAACATCGATGCGGCCAGCTCGAAAAACGACGGTGGATCAGGCGTCGCCAGCCGAATGCCAACAAGGATGACGGCAGTGACCAGACCGCATGCCAGTCCCTGCTTGGCCCCATTTTTCATCGACGCCCCGGCCAGCATACCCCCCGCCAGGATGGCCAGGGCCGAGATTTCCCACGTCACGACCTGCTTGTGCAGTTGCGATTCGGGCGTCAACATGTAGTCGCTCAGCCAGATCATTCTGTCGAGGAACTTCCCTGCTGAGAGCGCTCCGGACACGGCAAGGCAGGCGCCCACGATAACGCGAGTCCAGAAGACCGGGCCAGCGAACACATTTTTGTGCTGCTTCCTGACGGCCTTGAGGAGTTGTCGCGAAGCGCCAGGAGCAATCGCGGGTGTTAGCGGTTGCCAGATGCGGCTGCCGATCCAGCCCGCGAGCGCACCCAGTATGGACTGAAACAGAGGAAGCGCATACATCGGCAGGGCGTTCAATTCCTCCGGCTGCTCCGGCTGAACCAGAAGGACCAGAACGCCGTTCCAGACGCCAAGAACGGCCCCATGGAGGACTCCCTGACGCTGGCCCGCCCCGGCCAGGACGCCGCCGATCAGTAGAGCAATGATCTGCAAGGTCTGGAGCAGCACAAAGCCCGAGAGAGAATTCCACACATCGATGGGCTGGCTCCCCTCCGAAGCGAGGAGGCCGGCGACGCACAGGTGGCGCAGGCCATGATAGATGCCCTGCGCCAGCATCAAGCCAATGAGGATTCGTCCCCAGGCCGTTTGTTGCCAACTGCCCGGACGGGCGCGGGAACTCGACTCCGCCCCTGTTTCCTTGAAGACAAGGCGTGCATCACAACGAGGACATTGCAGACGCTGTTCGTGGGAGGCGTTGCACTGAGGACATACCATCGCCATGATCGTGCCTCAAACTCAAGGGGGTGACGCAACTGTCCAGTGAAGCATAGGTCACGATTTTCTTGTCTGCGTCGATTGCCGGACGGCCACGAACAGGAGACAATGGCGCGGAGGAGGGATCATCGTGAGCGCGACGCACCTGCTGGCCATCGACCAGGGTACGACCAGTACGCGGGCCATCGTCTTCGACGCCGGCGGCCGCGCTCTCGGCAGCGCCGGCAAGGAGCTGACGCAGCACTATCCGCGTCCGGGTTGGGTCGAGCATGACGCCGAGGAGATCTGGCAAGGCGTGTGTGCCGTCGTCCCCGCCGCACTCGAAAAGGCGGCTGTTCAGGCGCGCGACATTGCGGCGATTGGCCTGACGAACCAGCGCGAGACAAGCGTGTTCTGGGATCGCGCGGATGGACAGGTTGCAACGCGCGCGCTCGTCTGGCAGGACCGGCGTACAACGGACATTTGCCGCGAACATCAAGCGGACGCACCCTGGTTACAGGAGCGGACCGGCCTGATTCTCGATCCGTACTTCTCCGCGACGAAATTGCGCTGGCTGCTCGAACAGGACGCCTCACTGCAACGACGGGCCGAGCAAGGGAAACTCGCGGCCGGCACCATCGATAGCTTTCTCCTCTGGCTGCTCACCGGTGGGCAGGTCCACGCGACCGACGTCAGCAACGCCTCGCGGACACTGCTCCTCGACCTCCGAACGGGACAGTGGGACGATGAGTTGTGCCGGTACTTCAGCGTGCCGCGAGTTGTCCTGCCGGAGGTGAAGCCAAGCGCTCATTCCTTTGGGACGACGAAGGGACTCGGCTTTCTCCCGGATGGCCTGCCGATCCTTGGTATCGCCGGCGATCAGCAAGCGGCCCTGTTCGGCCAGTGCGGTTTCACCTCTGGAGAGGCGAAATGCACTTACGGGACGGGAGCGTTTTTTCTCCAGCACCTCGGCGATCATCCTCTGCGCTCTCGACACCGCTTGCTGACGAGCTTCGCGGCAACGATTGACTCTCGACCGCAGTACGTCCTCGAAGGCAGCATTTTCATCGCCGGGGCCGCAGTCCAGTGGCTGCGCGATGGGCTGAAGCTGATTCCCACCTCGCCCGACGTCGAAGCCCTGGCGAACGCTTCCGATCCCGAACAGCCGGTCCTTTTCGTGCCGGCGTTCGTCGGCCTCGGAGCGCCCTACTGGATCCCCGAGGCGCGCGGCGCTCTCTTTGGCCTGACGCGCGGCACGACGGCGGCGGACCTTGGCCGGGCGGCCCTCGAAGGCGTCGCCTATCAGGTGGCCGACCTCGTCGAGGCGGCGGGCGAAGAAGCGGGAACGCACTTGCAGAGTCTGCGCGTCGATGGCGGCATGTCTCGGAATGCCTGGTTTCTGCGCTGTCAGGCGGACCTTCTGGGGTTGCCCGTCCTGGTCGCTCCCGACGGCGAGGCGACAGCACGAGGGGCTGCTTACCTCGCGGGATTGCGGGCGGGGATCTGGCCCGACCTCGACACCTTGCGCCGCCTCGCCGCGGGCATGACGCGACATGAGCCTCGCCTCGACGAAGCAGAGAGACGGCAGCGGCGGCAGCGCTGGAAGAGAGTGGTCGAGGCGGTCATCGCCGTTTATCAAGAGTAACCGCATGCTCCCCACCGAGATCCTTCGGCAGATTCGACGCCTCCAACTGCGCGCACGCCGCGCCGTCGAAAACATGATCGGCGGCGAGTATCACAGCGTCTTCAAGGGGACCGGCATCGCCTTCGAGGAGGTCCGCGAGTATCAGCCCGGCGACGACATTCGCTCCATCGACTGGAACGTCACCGCCCGCATGGGACATCCGTATGTCAAGCGCTTCATCGAGGAACGCGAACTGACGGTCATGCTCGTCGTCGATGCCAGCGCCAGCCTTCGCTATGGCAGCCAATCTCAGCAGAAACGCGAGATCGCCGCCGAGTTGGCCGCCGTCCTCGCCTTTAGCGCCGTCAGCAACAACGATCGCGTGGGACTGATTCAACTCACCGATCGCGTCGAGAACTTCATCCCGCCGCGAAAGGGTACCAGCCACGTTCTGCGTCTGATACGCGACATTCTCTTCTTCCAGCCGGAACATCGAGCAACTTCCCTCGCCGCCGGCCTGGACTACCTCAATCGCCTGTTGCGGCGGCGCATCATCGTCTTTTTGCTGAGCGACTTCCTCGACGAAGGCTTTGACCGGCCATACAAGCGAGCCGGCCGGCGTCACGATCTCGTCGCAGTGCGAATCAGCGATCCGCGCGAATTGACGCTGCCGGCCGTCGGCCTGGTCCAACTCGAAGACGCGGAGACGGGCCAGCCCTTACTCGTCGATACCTCCTCCCGCGCCGTTCGGACCTACTTCGAGGAGCAGGCCCAGGAGCGTCGCAAGACGTTCGAGCAACTTGCTCGCGCCGCCGGGACTGACATTGTGGACGTCTCGACCGACGGGGGCCATTTCGACGCCCTGCTGCGTTTTTTCCGCCTTCGCGAACGCCGCCGGAGGAACCGTTGAGCATGTTCCGCCTCACGCTATTGTTCCTTCTCTCCCTATTGCTCGTTCCCGGCGACAACACTCTGCGTCTGCCTAAAAATGGAGCGGTGCTACTCCTCCACGGCACCGGCTTCCGGGCCGACAACACCACGCTCCGTCTGTCTGGGGAACTCACCCTCTCCAGCGTCGTCGAGGGGCCGGAGACCCTAGAAGTCTCGGCGGCGACGATCGAGCCGGACGGCAAGCTCTGGGAAGTCCTCGCTCGCACGCCGGCCATTTTCCGCAGTGGCCGCTGGGAGCAGTCCCTCACGCTCGCTCCGATGCAACCCGGCTCTCTGCTGCTTCCAGCCGTCGTCCTGGACTATCGCAACGGTCCGGCGCAGGAGTGGACGAGGGTCCGCTGGGATGATGTGAAGATCGAGGTGATTGGTCCGCCCGTGAGCCAG
>JBBRIK010000617.1:0-4561 GCA_038221045.1 Gemmatales bacterium | reverse complement strand
GCCCTTGTGCCGGCGCGCGAACAGCCAGTTGAACAGGGCCGTCCTGACGCCGCCGATGTGCAGATAGCCCGTCGGGCTGGGAGCGAAGCGCGTCCGTACCATGATCGTCCTCCGCAAGAGATGTCCTGATTGTAGAGACGCCGCGCCGGCCGGCCCAGGTTCGCCGCGCAAGACGGATTCTTGGAGACGAGGAGGGGTTTTTCATTGCATTTTCGGAGGCCGCGCTGTTTTGTAAAAGAGGACACTGGTCCTCAACTCTTTCACGACCGGAGACGCCTCATGAGAAACCGTTCGTTCTGAAATACCCGGAAGGCCTGACGCTTGAAAGCTCCCCTGGACACGACGCCCTATCCCAGGGACTCGCGCAGCCAGCCAATAGACGCGGCTGTGGGTGACGGGAGTTACGTCTATGTTCGAGATGGCAACGGCACAGTGCATCTGCTGCCCGATGGTCCCCATTTACACCCCAAGGTGCTTGGAGGAGGTCAATCGGCGGCCTACGCAGGAGATCTAACCATCCGAGGCGGCAAGGTGGTTGATCTCACAAACCTGTCGGGGACATTCCAGTTCGAGGATGAGGATGGGTTGAAGGCGGTCGCGGAGGAGATACGAAAACAGGGAGTGACTGTCGAACCAGGTGCCGTTCGGTTCTTTCCGCCGGATGGTTCTCGTCCCGTCGTGCTGGAATAACGGTGAGAGCGCTTATGGCCATGAACATCGCGATCCTGGAAGACAACGAGGATCGGCAGGAAGTCATGCGTGCTTTCCTCGCGGATCGGTTCTACATGTACGACGTCCGCATCTTCGACGCCGCCGCCCAGATGATCCAATTTCTCCAGGAATACCTGAGTAGCGCTCTGGTGATTTCGCTCGATCACGATCTGGAATTGAAGCCTGGTCCTCAGGGCCGCTGCATCGACCCTGGCACAGGGCGCGAAGTGGCGGACTACCTGGCGACGCAACAGCCGGTGTGTCCGGTGATCATTCACACGAGCAATTCACAAGCCGCGCTCAGCATGAAAATGGTTCTGAAGGATACCCACTGGAAAACACGCCGCGTCGTACCCTTTGACGATTTGGGCTGGATCGGAACAGACTGGTTTCCTGCCGTCCGGCGGGCCATCGTCGGCCCCATTTCGCGGAGTTGATTGAGTCCATAACGGTTGATTCTCTCATTTCTCCCCTCGCATTTTTTCCAAGCATTTCACCCAGACGCGAGATAGAATTGAGCGCGGATGCCCCCCCATCCTGCCGGAGGCATCCCTGCGTCATGGCTGCATCGTTAGGAAGGACGCTACCCAGTGGAACGGCACCGATGACGCCTGACACCTCGAACCTGCCCGTGCAGAGCTGCGGCAGTTACGACCTCGTCGAGAAGGTCGCCGAGGGCGGCATGGGCGCTATCTACAAGGCGCGCCATCGCGAGTCCGGCCAGATCGTCGCCATCAAGATCATGCCCAAGCACATGGCCGGCAACCCGGTCCTGCTGCGCCGTTTCGAGCAGGAGTTTCGCGCCGCCAGTCAACTCGACCATCCCAACATCGTTCGCGGCTACGATTTCGGCGCCGTCAACGGCATGCCCTATCTCGTCATGGAGTTCGTCGAGGGCGAATCGCTTGGCACGCGCCTCGAACGCGAAGGCAAGATGCCGGTGAACGACGCCATCAAGCTCATCGTCCAGGTCGCCCAGGGACTGCACCGCGCTCACAAGCAGGGGCTGGTTCATCGCGACGTCAAGCCGGACAACATCCTCGTGACGCCCGACGGCACCGCCAAATTGGCCGACCTGGGACTGGTCAAGACGGCCGACGCCGACCTGAACCTGACGAAGACCGGCCGCGGTCTCGGCACGCCTCACTTCATGGCCCCCGAACAGTTCCGCGACGCCAAGAACGCCGACGCCCGCTGCGACATTTACTCGCTCGGCGCGACCCTCTACATGATGGTGACGGGCGAATTGCCGTTCCGCTCCAATGGCCCGCTCGACGCCTGGATGAAGAAGAAGAACAACGACCTGATCCCGCCGCGTCAGCTCGTCCCGGAGGTCCCCGAACGCTGCGAGTGGGCCATCCTGCGGGCGATGCATCCCGAGAAGGAACAGCGTCCCATCTCCTGCCGCGAGTTCGTCGAGGACCTGACCGGCCACAGCACGCGCCGCCTGCCGACGACCGACTCGAGCGCGCCGATCACCGAGTTCTGGTATCTCGTCTACAAGGACGAGGACGGCGTCACGCACACGGTCAAGGGGACCACGGCGGCCATCCGCTGTTCCTTGAAGGAGAAACTGCTGGGCGACGCCAGCAACGTGCGCGCGGCGCGGACCAAGGTCGGCCCCTTCGAGCCGTTGCGCGGGTTTCCCGAATTCCGCGACCTCGTGATGATGCTGAACGCGACGCCGGTGGAGGCGTCTGCCGATACGAACGTCGCGAAGCTGAAGACTGTCCCCAAGCGCCCCGAGGGGCAGGCCGGCCCCGCCGCAAGCGATGCACCCGCGCCGATGATCAATCTCGGTCCTGCCGCCGACGAGGACGGCAGCGACTGGTGGAAGTGGGGTCTTCTGCTGCTCCTCGTCGCCGGCGTCATTGGCGCCGCCGTCACGTTCTATCTCCTGCGCCGCCTCCGCTGACTCGCCACCTGGCTCTCGTGTGCCAGGCCGCAAGCGGCGAGGCTTTCTCTGGACGTGGTCCGTCCTGCTCATTAGCATCATGATGATCGTCCGGACGTCCGGACGCCGGCCCTGGAGGGCGGAGCAGGACATGCAACCACCACCCCGACGGAACACCCCCGCGCCTCCCAGCGTCGATGACTTCCTGCGTCTCATTCTCCGCAGCGGTCTGCTCAGCAAGGAGCAGTTGCAAGACGCGCTCCGCCCGCTGCCGGCCGATCAACGCGGCAAGGCGATGACCGTCGCGGAACACCTCGTCAAAATCGGCAAGCTGTCGCGCTTCCAGGCTCGCAAGTTGCTCCAGGGGAGCTATCGCGGCCTCGTCCTTGGCTCGTTCCAGTTGCTGGCCCCCATCGGTCGAGGCGGCATGGGGACCGTCTACCTGGCTCGCGATCATCGCTCCGGCAAGCTGCTCGCCCTCAAGGTGCTGCCGCCGGAGCGGGCCAAGACCGAAGAACGCCTCCTGGCTCGCTTTCGCCGTGAGATGGAGATGAGCCAGCGCGTGTCGAGTCCGCATGTCGCCTGGACGTTCGATCTGGGCGTCTCGCATGGCGTTCACTACATGGCGATGGAGTACATCCCCGGCAAGTCGCTGCACCGTCTGATCGCGGAGACCGGCCCTCTCGCTCCCGGCCGGGCGGCCCGCCTGATGGCCGAGGTGGCGCTGGCCCTGGAACACGTCCACACGCAGGGGTTGGTCCATCGCGACATCAAGCCGGCGAACATCATGGTGACGCCGCACGATCACGCGAAGGTCCTCGACCTGGGCCTGGCCCTGGTGCGCGGCGAGGAAGGCGGCGCGCGCGAAGTCGTCGGCGGACAGGGCTATGTCGTCGGCACCATGGACTACATCGCCCCGGAGCAGACCGAAGACCCGACCAAGGTGGATGGCCGGGCCGACATCTACTCGCTGGGCTCCACGCTGTATGTGGCCCTGACGGGACAGTTGCCGTTCCCCGGCGGCACCAACAAGGAGAAGATGCAGCGCGCCCGTGAGGAGCAGCCCAGGCCGATCCTCGAGCTGAATCCGAGGGTGCCGCCGGGTCTGGCCGGCGTCGCCCATCGCATGATGGCGAAGGACCCGGCTCTACGCTTTCAGACGGCCGAGGAAGTGGAGCAGGAGTTGAAGCAGTGGCAGACCGGCGAGAAGGTCAAGCCGCTGGATCGTCCGGAAGACCTCGCGTTTCTGGAAGAGGTGGCGAAGCTGGAGGCGGCGGAGGTATCCGAGGACCTCGATCTGCCCGAGGGAGGGTCGAAGTCGGAATCGAAGTCGGCCGATGTGCCAATGGACCTGGCGCTGCTGCCGATTCCGCCGTCGAAGCCGGGCATGGATCCCAACCTGAAATTCGCCTTGTGCCTGTTCGGCGTCGGCGTCGCGGTGGGGTCCATCCTGACGGTGATCCTGCTGAGTATCCTGCGCTGACGTTGGGACGGGAGGCGAGAAGTTGTTGCCGCCGATCCTTGTCGCCGGATAGACTCGTTGATTGGAGGCGAAGGCAGCCGTCTCGAAACGGCTTGCTTCCCTCCCCACTCCAGGAGGATTTCGCGTGTTCACTCTGCTCATGGTGACAGCCCTCGCCCGGACTACTGTTCCCAGCGGTATTCCACCCGCCCAACTCGTCGGGCAGCTTGGAATCCACCAACCACGCGGCCCTGAACCTACTGTTCCCAGCGGTATGCAACCCGGCCAGCCCGTCCAGGTGGTGGCGCGCATCGACGCCAAGGGCAACTTGACGATTACCACCGTCACCCCCCTCGGCTCGACCGGTTTCGGCGGCGCCGGTGCCGGCTACGGCTCCCTGCCTCCTGGCCCGGCTCCCGCGAAAGTCCCCGTGAAGGTGAAGGTTACGAGCGTGGTCGTGACCACGGCGGAACTGCCCGCCAAGCACGTCGAAG
>JBBRIK010000616.1:0-4566 GCA_038221045.1 Gemmatales bacterium | reverse complement strand
TCGCCGGCGCGATCGACGAAGAGCAGCGACCCCTTGTAGTACGCGAACGACGTTACCGGATCTTGGGACATCGCGAACGGCGTCGGCAGTTGCGCCGGCGTTCCCCCAAAACTCAACGCCTTCTCCTTGCCGTCCGCGAGGTCGGCGAGCATCGCACTCTTGCCCTTGAAATAGAGCAGCTTGCCATCGAGCAGCAACGGCTCATAATCGAAACGCGACGCCACTTTCCTCGACCAGATCACCTTGCCCGTCGCGCGCTCCAGCACGGCCAGCGTGCCGCCGCGACAGCCGAGAATGAGGCGATCCTTGCTCACCACCGGACAGCGGCTGAATTCGTCGTTCAACTCCGTCTTCCACAACTCACGCCCCTCCGTCGCGCTGACAGCCCGCACGGTCCCCTTCTGATCCGCGAGGTAGACGACGCCGCCATCGACGGCCGGCGTCGAGTCGCTGTGCTTCGCGATCAGCGTCTTCCAGAGCGGTTTCAGTTCACTTACGCTGTAGCCCTGGAGGTAGCCATCGTCGGTGACGAGGTAAAGCTGCTTGCCATCGCAGGCGAGCGATCCCTGCACCATCCCCGAGAGCGGCACCACTTTCAGAATTCCGCCGCTGGCCAGGTCGATCTGATAGAGGTTCTTCTCGCACGGCAGAAACACGTCCTCGCCCACGACCACCGGCGAGCCGAAGAGCCGATCGCCCAGCGCGACCGACCATAACACCGCGCCACCCTCGGGATGCAGACAGTAGAGCTTGCCGTCGATGCCGCCGCGCAGCAGCAGTCCGCCGTAGAGGGTGCCATAGGGCGTGAAGCCCATGCCGTTGGCGCGCGTGCGATACGTCTCCTTCAACGGCTCCGCCAGCGGATGCGCGGTGTTCTGGCCATAGGTCCGGCCGATGTAGATGCTGTCGCGCGCCACAAGCGGCTGCGTCAACGGAGCATGCCAGACGCGATCCTCGTTGTTGGTCTGCGGCTGGGCCACGGGCGGTTTGAACGACGCCGGCAGTTTCATCATCCGTTTCTCGACGCGGGTGAAATCGCCCATGTAGGTATTCTGGCCGTCGGGATCGTCGAAGCCCGGCACGCCCTCCTTACCCGAGAGCGGCCCATACACTTCGATCTCGGTCAGCGTCCGCAGCCGGGCGATCGAGTTGACCAGACGCACCTTGACCAGCGACGTCCGCACCGGCGCGAACTTGACAATGCGCATGACCTGGCCATTGTGCCGCACCGAGGCGACGAGGCGGTCGGTCTTCGCCTCGAGGTCCGAGGCGAGAATGTCGAAGTGCGGCGTGACGTTGCCGGCGTCGTAGGCGTTGAAATACAGCACGACCATGCTGACCCAGCGCGGCTCCTTCAGTCCCAGCGACAGCATCACGTCCTGGCCGAGGAAGGGTGGCTGATTGTACCAGTGGCTCGTGACGTCGTTGAGCCGCCCGTTCTGCAGATAGGAACTGTCCAGCAGCGGAATACTGCCCGTCGGCGTGTTCGGCAGCAGCACGCGATTGGGGGCGTGGTCCTTCATGCCGCCGAAGGGGTTGTACTTGCTCGTCAGCAGCAGGTTCTCCAGCATGACCGGCTTGACCGCATGGAACGGCTCGTAGAGCAGGTGATTGACGCTCGGGAAGCGGACGCGCCGCAACTGCACCTTGTCGAGCAGCACCTCGCCTTCCGTCGCCGAGAAGCCGACGCGCAGTTTCTCGCACTTCGTTCCATTCTTGATGACGACCCGGCCATAGCGCCAGGTGTCGTCTGCCGGGAAGCGCCGGGCCACCGAGTCGGGGAATTCGCTCTGAGACATCAGCCCCGCGAGCAATTCAGCGTTCCGGGGCGATGCCGAACGGTACTGGAAGTCGAGTACCCAGGTGACGTGAGTCCCCAGGAAGCCGGTCACGTCCTGGCCGATCATCTTGTCGCTCAACTTGAGGACGCCGCCCTCGCCACGAATGGCCTGCCCCTTCCAGCCGTCCTCGACAAGCCGATTGGCGTCCATCTTCACGAGCTTTTCGAGTTCGCTCGCCTCATCGCGGCTGACGGGCCAAAGCTTGCTCGTATGATCGGGTATCGATGCGTCATATAGCGGCAGTTGCGTACCGAGATCGTCGTTGAAATCGCTCAGCGTCGTCTGCCAGAGTTGCTTGCCGTCGAGGGCGTAGACGATGATGCTGCCACGAAAGGTGCCAAGGACAAGCCGCTGCGAGTCGCCGGTGAAGGTCAGCGCCTTGCCTCGCTCCGAGACGCGAACCTTCGCGGTCTGCTTGCCATCGGCGCTCTGATGAATCGTCATCTGCCCATACTCGTCGAGAAGGGCGATGTGCTTGCCCTCGGGGCTGAGGGCGGCGAAGGACGGCATCGTCTCGAACGGTCCCAGCCGGCTGCCGGCGTGGTTGAAGCGATCGTGATAGACGAGCCAGCGATCCTGACGCACCAGACAGGATTCATCGCGCAGCACGAAGAGGACGTCGCGCGCCGCCTCGCGCCCGAGCAACTTCAATTCCGCGCTGAAGGCCGAGCGTTCCTCTTTCGCATAGACGATTGGCCCCTCCGCTCCGCTGGGCCAGAGGAGGCGGGCCGTCATCTCGAAGCCATTATCGATGTGCTTGAACTCGTGCAGGAGCTTGCCCGTCAGATCGCGGATGACCAGATGCGTGTCATAGACGGAGCGATCCTTCTCGCCGGACTTCGCGAAGTACCAGCTTGCTTCCAGTTGCGCGACTCGTGTGCGGTCCGGACTGAGGACGAAGCCGTGCATGTTGCGGCGCAGCACCTCGTCGGAAACGTCGCGGTCGCGGAACTCCTCGCCGCGCCACTCGCTGACGATCTTGTACTGCGCATCCAGTACACGCATGCGATCGCCATTGTTGTGAAAGAGGAGCTTCTTCTCGGCCAAATAGAAGTAATCGACTTCGGAGAGACTGTAGTTGTCGCAGACGTTCGCCGGGCCGGGGTCCATGTTCACCCGCGCCTGTCCCAGCGCCTTGCCGTCGAGAGACAGGGCATAGAGCCTCGCTCCCGCCGACGTGTAGACGTAGAGCCTGTCGGCGTGGACGCTGAGACGATTCGCTCCCATCTCGGGCATATGCCGGCTGAAGCGATGCTTCCCTTCGGGAGTCAGCGAATAAAGGTTCTTGCCGTGGCCCCAGGTGATGACGTAGAAGTTCCCCTCGCGATCCTGTTGCACGTCCATCACCAGTTCGTTCGTCCCCATGAAACTGATCGCCGGCGCGATGACGGAGGGCTTCGCGCTCTCGACCAGGGACTCTTCCTTGAACACAGGGCGTAGCGCGAGGGGCTTCTCCTTCCAGTCGCCGTCCAGACGCTCGATTGCCTTGCGCATGCCGGCCGGTTCGTTGGCGATGAGACAGAGCGTGTCGAAGCCGACGCTCAAGCCCTTCGTCGCCAACTGGAGCGAGGGCCGAACCGCCAGTCCCGGCTCGCCCAGTGGCGCGTCCGTGAGGTAGCCATGCTCCGCAAGCGCGTCGAGCAGGAAGGACGACCGCCGGCCCGCCAGCAGAATCACCGCCTCCTCAACTACCATTCCCGGAGCGATGACCTCCTGACCGCTGTGCCAACTGTGATAGCCGTCGCCTAGCGGGTCTTCCGCCTTCGGATCGCCGATGGGAATGCGATAGACGCTGTTCTCGTCGGCGATGCGGGCCTTGATGCCGAGCTTCGCCAGACGTTCCTGCGTCTCCCTCGCCAGCGTCGCGCCGCCGGCCAGCCCGCGCCCCGGTACGATGACGGCCTGTTTCGTCCGCTTCAGAAACTCGCCCACTTCCGCGGCCCGCGGCACATGGACAGCATCGGACACGGCCTCGAGGCTCGTCCCTTCCAGCTTCGCGCCCTGGATCTCGAACGTCGCCGTTTTCCCGCTGATCGCCTCGCGCACTTCGATCCGATAGGTGCGTGGCTTCGCGTGGCGCGGCAGGTCCAGTTCAAACGACAGCTCACGTCCCAGCACTCGAAAGAACGTCCACTTCTCGTCGCCGTCCGTCAGGGTGACGCGGACAGGGAACACCGCATCGAGGTCCTTGCCCGATTCGCCAACGATTGTCGCCCCCAGGCGCAGGCTGGTCGCCCCCTCACTGAGTGCATGACGCACGCGCAGATTGCCGACGTGTTCCGGCAACAGGACGATCATAGCTCCCTGAATGCGCCGCATATCGACGTCCAGCTTCCTGCCGGCGTCTGTCCTCTTCAGCGGCACTTCCTTGCCCGCGAGCAGATCGTAGGCCACCTTGCCGCGCTGGGCTGCGAACTCGACCGGCATCAGCACCGGCTTCGCCATCTGCTGCTTGACGGTGTGGCCATAATCGGGGTCCTCGAAGTTCGCCATGAGGAGGTACTGAGCCGCCCCGCCGTCGCGCTAACTCGGCCCAACCTTGAACGGACCCGTCGCGGCCGGCTCGACGTTCCATTCCTTGAACTTCGGCCGCAGATAATCGACGATGGGCTGCGACTTCTCATAGACCTTGTTCAACTCGTCGTCGTGCCAGGTCGGGAAATAACTGTCGCCGAGGAAATAACTATCGAGCTTCCAGTCGGTCAACCTGGTGATGCCCGGCAGG
>JBBRIK010000615.1:0-4571 GCA_038221045.1 Gemmatales bacterium | reverse complement strand
GGTACGCGAACCGCAGAAGCGCTGGACTCCCGACGAGGTGAAGAAGGGTCGGCATCAGTTAATCGGGGATTGAGAGTTCCTCACGCATTCCATCGGTGTCAGAAAACCCGCTGCGAGCTGGCTACAGCAGTTCCTGGATCGGAACTCCCTCGGGCAGCGCCACGAAGGGCCGGGCGTCGGACGAGCGAGCTTCCATCCCTGGCTCCAGTCCCAGCACATGATAGACCGTATGGGCCAGTTCGTTGATCGTGACGGGCCGGCTTTTCGGGTAAGCCGCCTCTGCATCGCTGCTCCCCAGCACGACCCCAGTTCGTACCCCTCCGCCGCCGATCGTCATACTGAAACAGCGGTTCCAGTGGTCCCGACCAGGCCCTCGTGCCTCATTGTTCAGGCGCGGCGTGCGGCCAAACTCGCCGACCGATAGAACCAGGGTATTCTCCAGCAGGCCGCGCTGGTACAGGTCCTCCAGCAAGGCGGCGTAGCCTCGGTCGTAGGGCGGGGCCTCATCGCGCAGCCGGGGAAAGATCTCTGGGTGGTGGTCCCAGCCGTGCTTGACGAACACGACCACCGTGACGAACCTCACCCCAGCCTCGATCAGCCGGCGCGCCAGGAGCATCCGTTGTCCCAGGCCTGGTCCGTAGTCATCGCGTACTCGCACGGGTTCACGCTCCAGGTCGAAAGCCTCGCGGGCGCGCGGGGAAGTCACCATGTCGAGGGCGCGTGCCATGTGCCTGTCGTGGACGGCTCTCGGGGAGCGCTGCGACGAATCAGTTCCGTCCCGGACACGGTCCAGCGCTGCGAGTAAATGCTGCCGGTCGTGCAGTCGAGCAGCATCGATACCGGGCTGGGGGACGAGGCCGAGCGACTGAACGGTGCGGCCTCCATTCAAAATCATCGGGTCGAACCGCCGGCCCAGGAGGCCTCCCATGCCGGCATCGGGGGACGAGGCGAGCATCTCTCCGATCTGCACGAACGACGGCACCCCAGGACGCGCGCCCAACTGATAGTCCGCCATGGCCCCGTAGCCCGGCGGCTTGAGGGTTGCCGCCTGGGGGTTCCAGCGGAAGCTGCCGCTCTGCACGAAGTAGTGTCCCACTTCATGTTCGTTTTCGAGGCTTGTCATCGACCGGATCAGCGAGAACTTGTCGGCACAGGCGGCCAGGCGGGGCAGGAGTTCCGTGAGGTGCAGGCCCGGCACGGTCGTGCGGATCGGCTTGAAAAGGCTGCGGACCCCGTCGGGGGCGGAAGGCTTGGGGTCGTACAGGTCAATCTGGCTCGCGCCTCCCATCATCCACAGGAGGATGCAGTTTTTTTCGCGCCGTCTGGGAGCCCGTTCGCGAGCCTGAAGCCAGCGAGGTAGGCTGACGCCAAGTCCCGACAAACAGCCCACCTGTAGCAGGGATCGCCGGGAAACGTAGCCAGGTATTTGATTGAAGCGCTGCATCGATCTTATCCCTTCCCACCTTCGTCCGCATGTCGGGGAGGTCAAAGCTATAGTCGTGTTATCCGTTTTCCCGATACGGCTCGTAGCCATAGTACTTGGGCCGATCGTCGAGCCGCACATGCAACCATGACACGCCAGCGCCCGCAGTGCTGAGCCAAACGGGCTTCGTGCCGAGCCGGCGTTGCATTGCCGCTCCGACCAATTCCCACAGCGCGTGTCTCTGCAACTCAGGGGCTTGTCGCACAAATGCCCCAATCTGCCCATACGCAGAGTGAGAAGCGATAGGACATGGCACTACCAGGATCGCATCCTTGCCGAGGTTGGCGAACTCGACCACCCCGGTGTCGGACGCGCCGAAGTACTCGGCGAATGCGTTCGCGTCGGGATGCCTTGCCAGCCCTGGGCTATCCAGCAAGACGAACTCATAGGGCCGGTTCGCAGTTGCAATCGTAATCGGTGGCGTCTCCCACCGGAACCCGGAAAACGGCGAGCCAGCCAACAGGCCATTGAACCATTCGCGGAATCCTGGATCAGTCTGCCATCGACGCAGCACTTCCGCGTACGAGACAGAGGCCGAGTCAAGGTCAATGGCGACTCGGATTCCCCGATTATTGGCCAGTTGCTCGCTCCGTGACGTCCACATAGGCCCTCTGTCGGTCGAGTGCCGTTTTGCTCAAGGAGCGTCGGCATCGGGTACAGGGTCGGTATAAAGGAATTGAACACGGCCCGCAACCGTTGTTGAGTATCCACCATTTGCTCGCAGAGCAAGTCCCAGACTTCCAGACGAAAAGACACCGTTCTGCCCGTTGCCGGGTTCTTATCATCCTGAGATTCTGCTTGTTCCCAATCGCATCCATGAGAAAATCGCTGTTGTGATCGAGGCGACTTCGCAAGGAGCTACCGATGAATGCGCATCAAGAATGCTCGGAGGCGAATCAACTCGTTGCCCTGGTGGAAGGCAAGCTATCCGCCGAGGAACAGTCTTCGCTGAGAACGCACCTCGACCACTGCTCGCGCTGCCAGCACTCCCTGGAAGCCCTGACTGGCCAGGCCAATCTGCATGAGCCTGCAAGGAGCGAAGCCCTCGACGGAGCAATCACGGATTCTCAAAGCAAGGCACAGAGAAAGGCGAGTCCGCCAGGGGACAACCCGGACGCCACTCAATCCGACGTCAACCTCCGCGCCTCCCTGGCAAAAGAGAAAAATGGCCAGCTCTCGATCACCCAGGCTCACACGGAGGAGCTTTTCACCGATGAATTGCCGCTCGATTTCTTGACCCCCACCGACAAGCCGGGACACCTCGGCCGGTTGGGAAGTTTCGAGGTCATCGAGGTCATCGGCCGGGGCGGGATGGGTATCGTCCTCAAGGCGTTTGACCCCTCCCTGCACCGATTCGTGGCCATCAAGGTACTGGCCCCGCAACTGGCCACCAGCGGCGCGGCCCGCAAACGCTTTGCTCGCGAAGCTCGCGCGGCGGCCACGGTCATGCACGAGCATGTCGTGGCCATCCATGCCGTCGATACTTCGGGGCCGTTGCCCTACCTGGTCATGCATTATGTGGCGGGGAAATCGCTTCAGGAACGCCTCGACCAGAGTGGCCCCCTGGAAGTCGAGGACATCCTGCGCATCGGCATGCAGACGGCTGCCGGCCTGGCCGCCGCCCATGCGCATGGCCTCATCCACCGCGACGTCAAGCCCGCGAATATTTTGCTCGAAGACAGCGTCGAACGCGTCAAACTGACGGACTTTGGCCTGGCTCGCGCCGTCGATGATGCCAGCGTGACTAACAGCGGCGTCGTGGCCGGGACGCCTCAGTACATGGCCCCCGAACAGGCACGCGGCGAGGCCCTGGACCACCGCGCCGACCTGTTCAGCCTGGGCAGCGTACTCTATGCGCTTTGCACCGGCCGGCCTCCCTTTCGTGCCGACAATGCCATGGCCGTCCTCAAACGAGTCAGTGAGGATACGCCGCGGCCCATCCAGGAGATCAATCCGCGCATTCCCGACTGGCTGGCGGCCGTCGTTGCGCGGCTGCAAGCCAAGGACCCCGCCGACCGCTTTCAGAGCGCCGCCGAGGTGGCCGAGACCCTGCGGCAGCAGTTGACGCGCTTGCAGAATCCAGGCAGCGTCGAGGCACCGTTGCGAGTGCAGCCAGCGAGCGTCCCTGCTCCCGGAGTTCCCGTTGCCCCCACCTCGCGCCGCTGGGCAATCGCCGCCGTCTTGCTCCTCGCGGTCCTGGGTCTCTCCGGCGCATTCTTTGGTCCTGGGGCCTATCGCTGGCTCACCGATCGGGATCGGCCTTCTCCGGATAATCGAGGGCCAAAGCCGACGCCCCCTGAACCGGACGAGGCCGGGGCGGTCACGGTCAATATCCGAATTCGGAAAGCCAAGTATGAAGCCCTCGTCGAACCCGATGGCTACATGACCAGTTTGCGAGTGGGCGGCGTCGAATTCCTCAAGCCGGGCGTCAATCTTTCGCGAGGATGCTATTTTGTGATGTGGGACAAAGGCCTTCGGCCCACGCTGTCCGTGTTCGAGGGGCCGTCGAGCAATGTGTTCATCGCCCGAGGCAAGGAGGCAGCGATCCGCTATGAGTTTGGAGATGACACGATTGCGCTGAAGGCCACGAATGCGACCGAGAAGGAGATGCAATTCTTCATGGTCCTCGACCCGCACGTCAAGGCCGTGACTAACGGCCAGGGACGCTGAGCTACCGTCCCCGTGCGGAAACACTGGGATACGACGACCTGGTTCGCCGGCAAGGCGAAGATGACAATCACCGGCGGAACGAGGATCTGGGGTCCATGGGAGGAGCGCTATCAGGTTTGGGAAGCAGCTCTGCAACCGCACGAGACGCGCACCGTCCTTGTCAAGGTGGACACGGTCACGGATGCCGAGAACGCCGAGGTGGCCTCCGTGACTGTCATGCCCGATACCGGCAAGAGTCTCCCGCCGTCTCTGGCCCTGGTTCACCGGCCGGCACCGTTGGAAGGAGTGCAGCGCTGGAGCATCGAGACGCGCGGCCATCGGGGCAACGTCGAGGCGGTGGCCTACAGTCGCGATGGCCGATGGCTCGCCACCGGCAGCGAGGATGGCGCCCTCCGCATCTGGGAAGCAGAGACCGGCC
>JBBRIK010000614.1:0-4574 GCA_038221045.1 Gemmatales bacterium | reverse complement strand
CGTTACATCGGTTGGGTAATGCTCTTGTCTCATGACCATATAATACGGCGGAGGTCAATTTGCAAACTCCCTCTGAGTTGAACTCGGAGGCTTGCGTTTCGCGCTGAGAGCGCGAAACGCCAGGAGCGCGAAACGCAAGCGGGGCGGGATTCACTCCTTCGGCACTCCCACTTTCACCTTCGCCTTGTGCTTGCCCAGCAGCGTCACGCTGATCGAGGCCGTCTCGTCTGGTTCGATCGACACCAGAAACTCGATCGGCAATTCCTGCTTCTCGTCGATCTTCGTCAACGGAGCGGACACCAGCGGCTTCTTGTCATTGCCGAGGATCACGAGAGACGTCGTCCCCTTCACCTTCTGCACGCCCAGATAGCACAGGCTGAGCGTCACTTCCTTTTCGCCGTGCGTAAAGCTCACGCTCTTCATCTGCTTGGCCGGCACTGGTTTCTCATCGACGAGCGGCGCGAGCTGGTGGAAATACAACAGGCCGATCGGCACGATCTCAGCGCCGGCCTTCTCGATCATCTCGGCCGTGAGCTTCCGGGCCGGCACCACCATCGCGCCGTGCTCGTCCTTGCGCTTGGCGAAGGGCTTGTCGGCATCGGCGTCAACGGCGACAGGCCCCTTGACCTTCGACGACGCCTCGATCAGTTCCTTCGCGATCTTCTTCGCCTCGTCGTCGGGCAGACGCTCCTGCGCGTTGGCCCCGCGCACGCACAGCATCAGTGCCAGAACGAACAGTCCCTTCTTCATCGTCGATCTCCTCTCAGACGCACGGTTCGCTATCCCGGGTTGACCTCGTGACCCGGAGGCATCCTATCGGGGAGTTCTCGCAATACAATGAAGAGATGCCCTTCCGAACGAAGCGCACAACCCAGGTGAACCCCATGAGCCGCACTCGCATCGTCCTGGCCGCTGCCTGCGTCCTGCTTCTGTCTTCCGTCCTGCTTCTGTCTTCCGTCCTGTCCGCCGACGACAAGGACCCGACGGAGGAAATCAAACAACTCTACTCGCAGGCCCAGGAGGCGGCCAAGACGCGGAAGTTCGATCAGTCCGTTGCCTTTGTGAAGCAGGCCCTCAAGCTCTCTCCGAAAAACGATCAGCTCCTCGCGTCGCTCAGCGACTACGAGCGACAAGCCGGCAAGTACGCCGACGGCGTCGAACACGCTCTGCAAGCGATCAAACTCAACGACAAGGTCGCCCTCTATTATGTGCTGGTGGCCGCCAACGCCTACGGCAATCAGGATCCCGACCTGGCTCGCGAATACTGCGACATCGTCATCAAGCGCGAGAAAGAGTTCGGTTCCGGCTCCGCCAATGACGCCAAGGTCATTCGCAGCGCCCTGGCCCCCAAAACCTATACCCTGTTCTGGACTCTCGATCCTCAGAAGATCCGCTACCGGGGCGGGCCGCTGCTTATCGCCGTGCCTACCACCGAGTTGTCCTATCAGACCGTCACTTACGAGGTCAACGGCGCACAGAGCAATCGGTTCATCAAGGGCGAAGCGAACGACCTGCTGCAAGTCGTTCCGCAGGGAGGGAAGCCGTTCAAGTTCACCACCAAGATCACCGTCCAGCCCTACAGTTTCAAGAAAGACCTGGCCAAGGCGACGACGACGCCTTTGCCGGCGGAGATCAAGACCTATCTCGGTTCGTGCGAGACGATCAACGTGAAAAGCCCGGCCCTGATGAAGGTCGCGGCCGAGTTGAAGGGAGACAACAGCGTCGAGACGGTCCGCAACATCCTGGCATGGATGAAGAAGAACGTCGAGTACAAGGTGCAGAAGTCGTCGATTGCCGAGTTGGATTTCAAGTCGGTGGACGAGATCATCAAGCGCGGACATGGCGAGTGTCGCGGTTACTCAATGCTCTTCACCGCTCTGTGCCGCGCCGCGGACGTCCCCGCCCGGCCCGTCTGGGGTCTGTTGCGGATCAACACCGGTCCCGAGGGACGCACCGCGGACGTCGGCAGCCATAACTGGGCCGAGTTCTACATCTCCGGCTGCGGTTGGGTCCCGGTCGATCCGCAGAAGCCGGAGTCGATCGGTTTCCTGCCTACGACGTATATGCGGGTCTTCATGGACGCGCGAAAGAGCCGAGCGTCGCAGGAAACCCTGCCGATGATCCAACTGATGTACATGAACGGCGAGAAGTTGAAATTCGAGGAGGCTCCCTGAATTTCCTGCCGCTTGCGGCTTTGCAGAAGACCGCTACGCCGCAAGCGGCAAGAGGTTTGCGCCCTCACCACAATCCCCAGAACTTCCACCACGGAAGTCCCACCCCAAGCCAGACAACGATGTTGAACAGCGCCATCAGCGCTCCAATCCTCCACCATGTTCCATGCGCCACATAGCCGGTGCCGAGGATGATTGGCGCGGGCGTCGTGCCGTAGGAGGTCAGACCCGCGCTGAGATTGCTGAAGTAGGCGAAGCAACAGGTGGTCAACCACACGGGCGCTCCCAGAGTCAGCAGAACCCCCACGAAGGCCGGATACATCGCCAGGATGTGCGTGGTGATGCTGGCGAACCCATAGTGGGCGTAGAAGAAGATCAGCAGAATGACGAGGAACAGTAGCGTCAGCGGCAGAGCCTGCAATTGCTCCGCCAGCGCCTCGGCGAAGACAGTGGTGACACTCGCCTCGTTGAGCAGATGGCCCATCTGCAAGAGTCCGCCATACCAGATGAAGACGTCCCACGTTCCCTTCTCCGAAATGGCGTCGTCCCAGGTCAGGATGCCCGAGAGAAACAGCACGGCCGCTCCGATCATCGCGACAAGGGTCGTCGAGATGGCCCCCTGCCGCTGGCCGACGACAACCCAGCCGAGACAGACGCCGGCGAACAGGACCATCATCAGCACCTCGCCGCGCGAGGGCCGGCCCATCGCCGCCAATTCGCGTTTCGCCATCGCCGCCGCTTCCGGCGTGTGCGTGATGGCCGGCTTGCAAAGACGATACAGAACCCAGGGCGCGAGCAGCAGGCCGACGGCGGCGGGGGCGAAGGCGTAGAGGAACCAGTTGCCGTAGCTGAGCTGGACGGCGTTGTGAGTCAGGGAGGCGGCCTGGCTGGCGGCCAGCGGATTGCTCGCCTGACCGGTCAGGAACAGGGCGCAGGCGATGACGTCGCACTGATACAACACGACCATCAGGAACGTGCCGAGCAGGCTTGCCGACGGTCCCGGAAGCGACTTGTACAGTTCGGCCAGGCTGCGCGTGATGGGCAGAACGACACCGCCGACGCGAGCCGCGTTCGACGGGATCATGCCGGCGAGGACCGTATCCGTGGCGACGAGCGCATAGCTGAGGCCGAGCGTGTTGCCGCCCAGCAGACGGACGAACGTCAGAGCGATCCGGCGAGCGAGACCGGTCTTGATGAGGGCGCGCGACATGAAATAGGCGGTCAGCACCAGCCAGACGGAAGGGTCCGCATAGCCCGCCAGCGCCTGCGCGAACGCCCACTTGCTGGCGTTGTGGTTCGGAGGCGGGGGAGGCAGGGCGTCGAGCAGAAGGGTGAGCGTGACGCCAATCAGGACGAGAGCGCCGCCTGGCAGCGGACGCAGCATGAGGCCGAGGATGATGGGGGCGAAGATCGCGAGAAGTCGCCAGCCCCACGGAGGAATGGCACCGGGGCGATTCTTCAGGGCGAGGGCGAGGGCGACGTCAACGAGCCAGATCCCGAGTCCCAGACTGAGCATCAACGCCCAGGCGAGCCAGCGTGGAACAGCAGGAGCGTCGTGCGGCTTCGTATCGGCCCTTCCATCCCGAGAGCGAGGGTCAGGAATAGCGCCGCTTGATCATGGTGATCTGGTTGCCTGTCTCGTTGTGCTCGACGCGATCCATGAAGGTCTGGATCAGGAGCAGACCGCGGCCGCTGACGCGCTCGAGGTTCGCCGGGTCCGTCGGGTCCGGCAGCGTCGAGGGATCGAACCCCGGTCCCTCGTCGCGAATCGTGAACATTGCCTCCACCCGCGACATCCGCACCGTCACGAAGATGCGCCGATCGGCCCACGGTTTCTGGTGTCGCCGTTCCGTCGCCAGACGATAGTAGGTCGCCTCCTCCGTTTCGCGCAGCGTCGAACTGACCTCGAGATTGCCGTGGAAGATTGCGTTTGACATCGCCTCATGCAGAGCCACACCCAGCAGCACCAGACCGCCCGGCTCGCACAGGTTCAGCCGCGACAGGTTGTCTTCCAGATGGCCCACCAGGGGCGGAATCAAGGTCGGATCGTTTTCCAGTACGAAGGTCGCCTCGAAATGCGTCTGGAACTGAATCAGGCGGCGCTGATCGCGGCTGGTCCGGCTGGCGCTGAGGACGTGATCGAGGGTATCGGCCAGGTCGCGAGCCAGGCTCTTCTTGGGGACGTAACTCGCCGCTCCGCCCTTGAGGGCCTGGATGGCGATGTCCTCGCTGCCGTGAGCGGTCATCAGGATCACCGGCACAGTCGGATAGTTCGAGCGCACCGCCTGCACCAGTTGGAGCCCGTCCATCTCCGGCATCTGCAGGTCGGTCAGCACCATGTCCGGCGTCGTGTTCTTGAGGACCTCCAGGGCTTCGAGGCCATTGTTGGCCGTCAGCACGGTC
>JBBRIK010000613.1:0-4576 GCA_038221045.1 Gemmatales bacterium | reverse complement strand
GCAGAACGCCGATGGCCGCGATCACAACCGTCACGCCTTCAGCCTGTTCCTGGCGGGCGGCGGCTTCAAGGGCGGCCTGGTTCACGGACGGACGGACGAGTTTGGCTACAAAGCCGTGGCTGACCGGGTGAGCGTCGCCGACCTGCACGCGACGCTGCTTCACCAGTTGGGACTCGATCACGACCGCCTGAGTTATCCCCATCAGGGCCGCGCGGAGACGCTCACCGACAGCACGACGACGCGGGCGCGGGTGGTCCCGGAATTGCTCGATCGGGCAGAAAATGAGACGTGATGGATCACGACTTGACCGGCGGCAGGTGTTCCTTCGGGACGATCAGCCGCATGGTGAAAGGCGTGACCTGCATCTGGCCCGGCCTCAGATCGCCGGTCAGGGCCAGCAACATTCGGGCATCATCCTTCGTCCAGCCGTGGCGTTCCTCCAGCCACAGGATCATCTCGCGAATGGCGAGCCACTGAGCGCTCTCGGCCGGGCTGCCCGCTCCGACGGTGACCAGATGGGACGCCGTCTCGATCCTCGGCCAGACCTGGTTCCGCGTCCAGCCCTTCAGCACGTTCACCGAGAGCGTGACCAGCGAGCGCATCTCACAACCACTCACCTCACCGTCTCCCTGGTAAGGATGGCAGTCGCCGAGGAAGAGCATCCCGCCCGCAACGGCGACTGGGAGATAGACGATGCTGCCGGGACACACTTCTGGCACGTCCAGGTTGCCGCCATAGCGTGTGGCGCCGCCAGTGGTGTGGACTTCCAGAGGCGGGGCCGTGCTGATGCAGCCGATCATCGGCCGTGCCGCAATGCGGAGCGCGTGCGGGCCGGCGGCTGTCGGCATCGTGAAGGACACATGACCGTCACGGATATCGACCAGCTCCGTGACCGGCTCGCTGAACCAGTCTGACAGATGATAGAGGAACGGCCAGTAGCCGAAATAGCCCAGGGTATCGCATTCCATCGCTTGAATGTAGACCGCAAGCGTATCGCCCGGCTCGGCCCCGGCGACGTGGATCGGTCCGGTGACCGGGTTGCCGTGGTAGCCCTTACTCCGCATCGCCTTGAGAAATTCCGGCCGGGTCGTCTCCGGCGTCCGCGTCCTGCCGGTGCGGGAGTCCTCCGTCTCAACCTGGAAGACCTCGCCCTCCGTGACGTGCAGGACGGGTTCCAGATGACGGTCGAAGGCGTAGCTGATACGGTCGCGCGTGATTCGTTGCATGGTGAGCCTCCTGACAAGGAAGGCTCCAGCATACCGCAACACGAGCAAAACGCCATCGTTTCGGTGGACGCTTGACGGCGCTCGCGTCATCGCGTAAGGAAGAAGGTCGCCTTCCCGTGGCCGAGTCCTGCACGAGACGTCTCATGCTCGTCGATATTCACACCAATCTGCTCTGGTATCCGGACCACTTTTCCGAGGAGTTTGTCGAGTTCTCCTGGGCCGCCAAGAAAGCGAAGATGCGGCTGTCGCCCGATGTGCATTGCAAGGTCGATGACGCCGGCTGGAAGCACAACTTCGACAGCCGGCCCGAGCAACTGCTGGAAGCGACGAAGAGTTGCGACAAGGTGATCGTCTTCGCAATCCAGGCGCCGTTCACGGGAATTCATGGCTCGCAAGAGGCCGTCAGCTCCTTTGTGCGCGAGCATTCGGACCGCTTCGCCGGCTGGTGTTCGGTCGATCCCAACGATCCCGCCTGCGTCGAACAGCTAACGCACTGCGTCAATCATCTGGGGCTGCGCGGTCTGAAGCTGGGGCCGATCTATCAGAACTTCAATCCTCAGGATCCGAAGCACTTGCCGCTGTTCAAGAAGGCCGAGCAGTTGGGCATCCCGATCAATTGGCACCAGGGAACGTCGTTTGTCCGCACGGGGCCGCTGAAATACTCCAACCCAATCCTGCTCGAAGATATCGCGGTCGCCTGCCCCGATCTGCGCATGATTATCTCGCACATGGGACATCCCTGGGAGACCGAGTGCGTCGTCCTGATCCGCAAGCATCCCAATCTGTTCGCCGATACGAGCGCTCTGCACTATCGGCCACTGAGGCATTATCAGGCATTCATGACCGCGCTGGAATATGGCGTCGAGCACAAACTGATCTTCGGCTCCGACTTCCCCTCGGCCACGCCGGAGCAGGCCATCGCGGGGTTGTGGAAGGTCAACGATGTCGTCAAGGGAACGAGCTTCCCGCGCTTTCCCGACGAGGCGATTCAGCGCATCATCTACGAGAACTGGAAGCAATTCATCTCCTTCGAGTGAGGTCCATTCCATGCCGAGGAGTCTCGATCTGTCTCGCCTCGCAACCGTCCATCTCGTGCCGCCGACTCCCTTCACGCGCGATGGATCAAAGGTTGTACCCGAGGCCCTCAGCGACTTCGTGAAGGAGATGGTCCGCGCGGGCATGCGCGTTTTTCTGCCGGCCGCGGGAACGGGTGAGTTCCACTCGCTCTCGGCCTCCGAGGTCGTGACATGCGTTCGAGCGACGAGAGAGGCCGCGGGGCGGGAGTGCGTGGTGATGGCTCCCGTTGGGTTCAGTGTGGCTCACGCGGTCGAGATCGGCAGGCAGGCCGACGCCGCCGGCGCTGACGCCCTGCTCCTGATGCCGCCGATTCACCCGTATCTGAGCGATGCGGGATTCCGCGACTACTTCCAGGCGATTGCCGATGCGGTGCCGCTGACGCTGCTGGCCTACAAGAAAGGCCCTGTCCCGAGCGACGCATTGCTGGCGGAACTGGGCGCGACGGGCCGGCTCATCGGCATCAAGTACGCGGTCAACGACCTCGACGCCTTCACGCTGTTCGCCGACAGCCAGCGTGGCAAACTCGGACTGTTCTGCGGGACAGCGGAACGCTTCGCCCCGTTCTTCATGCTGGCCGGCGCGACGGGCTATACCAGTGGCTCGGGCAACCTCTGTCCGCGTCTGACGCTGGCACTGCACGCCGCCCTCGCGGCGGGAGAGTATGAGGAAGGGATGCGGCTGCTCCGTATCCTGCGGCCCATCGAGGATTATCGGGCGCGCGAGGGCGATTCGTTCAACATCAGTGCGGTCAAGTTCGGCCTGCAGGTGTGTGGCTGGGAGTTCGGACCCGTGAGGCCGCCTCAGCGCCGGTTGACGGCGCAGGAGGAGACGGCGTTGCATCGTCTGCTCGAACCGATTCTGGCTGCGGAAGTCGAGCTGACGCGCAAGGAGGGAACCTCCGAGTAGAGGTCACTCTTTCCTCACGGCGGCATCCCAGACCAGCGCGGTACCATCGCCGTACACACAAGTGAGGCGTCGGCCGTCGGGAGAAAACGAAATCGCGACGACTCTCCCGTTTGAGGCGGGAAAGCGGAACCATTCTTTCGCCGAAGCCACGTCCCAGAGCGAGGTGGTTCCCGTCTCCAACCCCAGGGCGAGCGTCTTGCCGTCCGCCATCCACACTACCGAACTTGCATTGCTGCGCTCCTCCCATGAATATCGGCTCCGCTTGCCGGAGCCGCGATCCATGTGCAGGAAATGCACTCCCGCCTGGAACTGGACGGACCCCATCGTAGCGCCGTCGGGTGAAAAGACCAGCGCCATCACGTTGCCGTCGTTGTTCTGGGAACCAAATCGGCCCGCCTCACGCCCTCCAGGCACCGCGTAAACTGCCGAGTCCCATTTCGTATGTCCCACCGCCAACGACTTGCTGTCAGGCGCAAAGGCAAGGCCGGTCACGTCGCAGAAATCGAGACGTGCAATTTCTTTTCCCGTGTTCCGCTCGCGCAACAGCAGCGGATTTCGGCCCGAGGCGATGTATTTGCCGTCCGCGGACAGGGCCACGCAGCCCCCCTTATCCTTGAACGACTGCACCTCCTTGCCGGCTGCGACGTCCCATAGACGCGTCGTGCCGTCCAGCCCACTGCCGGCAGAGGCCAATTGCTTCCCGTCGGCGGACCAGGCCAGGGAGAGGACCCGGTCGCCATGCCCCAGCAGCCGTCCCGTCTCCTTGCCCGATGCCGCCTCGCGCAGCCGAATCACCTCGTCGCCGGCGGCGGCAATGGTCTTCCCGTCCGGCGACCAGGCGACGCCGGTCAGGAAGCCCTCTTCACGCTCGAACGGATGCAGCAACTGCCCGCTCTTCAGGTCCCAGACGAGAATCCGGTGGAGACGATCCGTACCCGCCAGAAGCTTGCCGTCCGAAGAGAAGGTGATGTTCTCGACCGCGAGATGGCGAGCGGGCAGCCGGGCGACTTCCTTTCCCGTCAGCGCATCGAGCAAACCCAGCAACGGGTCATCACCGGCGATGGCCAGGGTCTTGCCGTCGGGAGAAAACGCGATGCTGTCGAGGTACTGCCGACCATACTTGAAGCGTCGTAGTTCCTTGCCCGTCAGGGAGTCCCAGATGCGAATCGACGGCTCAAATCGCGCCGGCTCGGCAGTTCTCCAGGCGGAGTAGTCTGCATGACTGGTGGCCAGGAACTTGCCGTCAGGGGAAAGCGTGACCGACGTGGTGGATTCGTTCTCGGCGTGGACGAAGAACATCTCCTTACCCGTGGTCACGTCGATGACCGCCGAGCCAACCAGCAGCCGCCGACTGTCGGCAAAGAATC
>JBBRIK010000612.1:0-4580 GCA_038221045.1 Gemmatales bacterium | reverse complement strand
CCTGGCTCCACCACGTCAGGAGCCACAACTCGTCGAGGTTCGCTTCCCTCTGACCACGCCGGCTGGAGAGGCAAAGACATTCATCCTCCGCGAACTGCAAGAAGTCGCCGCCCACGCTTGCGGAGCGGCCTTCAAGTGGTCTACTGATGACGGCATCCTGCGTGTGCAGACAGGCGACGTGATGGCCGAGGGCTGGCATGGATGCGAGCGTGCCTGTCTCGAAGAAGGGCTTGCCGAGGTGATCCGGGCCGGCGACGATCGAACCGCGTTCGAGACGCTTGGCTTCGAGTTCTCCCTTCTCTCCGGTTGGACGCGGACTCGGGCGGAAGCCTGGCTGGCGACGCATCTGAACTTCCACGACCTGGGACGGACTGCCTACCTGGGACAGCTGCACCGTTCCTGTCCGGCCCTGGCCTCGTTTCTGGATTCCAGCCTGTTCCGTCGAAGCACTCCGTCGTTTCCAGCGAGAGCATCCGCGGAGGCAGTGCGTTTTGTCGCGATTCCGCCGTTGAAGGATAGCGAGAGTCAGTCTCCGGGACCGCGCGGCGGAGCCGGGTTCGAGGCGGACCTCGCCCAGCATCCTGCTCCAGAGCGCTTGCCGGCGGAGCTGCGTACCAAATTACCGCGTCAGGGTCTCGTCAATTATTCCGAGGCTCGCGAAGCCGTCCAGTTGCTCGAAGCGCTGCTGAACGATGGGGCATTCCGCGCGGAAGAGTCTGCCTGGAGGCAACGCCAACTTTCCATGGGCTGCGGCGGGCCTGACACGCCGGCGGACGCTTGCCAGAGACGGAGTGCGAATCACTCTCCTGTCATCGTGTTGACGGCACTGTCCGAGGCGCAGGTCCGCTTGCTGCGGTTACTGGTGAGCCAGTCTCCAGCCCTGCACGAACTAGGACTGACACGTCTCGAAGAGGGACGATTCCATCTCGCCGGCCCTGAGAGCCTCGACGTCGTCATCGAATCGCCGCCTGGGTTGCGGCAGCGCGAGTGTCTGGTCCTGATGCTGAGCCTGACCCGCAGTCACTCGCATCGCGCGGTCGCCATTGGCGAGCAACCGGAATGGCTGCCGCTGGCCCTAACGCGTGCCTGTGGCCGGCTGCTGCTGCTGGGCGATCCTGGTACGCTCGCCCGCCGGATTCAGTGGCGCGGCGCGGTCGATCATCTCGACGAGACGGCGGGCGAGCGCGAGCGCGAACTGATCGAGAGCCTGCTGCGCTGTCTGCCGGAAGCCGAGGAACTGCTGTCCCCGTCGCCGGCTGCGGAAACCGCCAAAAGGTAGTCCATGACCGCGGCCCCCTCTTTCTCATGGCCCGGCAGTCGTGTCCTGGCCGGCTGGTGGCCGCAGTTGCAGCACTGGCAGCCCCGCGCCCTTTGGCTCCATCATCTCCTGTTGCATCGCGTCGAGGTGCTCGTCGCCGTCTCGCGCTCTCCCGCTCTCGACCGCCTCAACCTGCTCCTGCTGGAATCGCTCGACGAAAATACCAGCGCGGCGCCGGCCGTGCGACTCGGGATGGATGCGTCGCTGCTCAATCGTCTTTTCGCTGAGTTGCTCACGGCTGGCCTGATCGCGCCCGCTGCCGAGACGGGTTTGTGGACGCTGACGGAGGCGGGACGTGCCGTGCGGGGCGGACAGCGCGACGCCTGCACTCTCCAGGAACGCCGCACGTTCTACTTTGCCGAAGGAGAAGCGCGACATCCGGGAACGCGTTTTCTGCCTCTGGACGATCCGCCCTCTGTTCCTTGCTCTGCGGGGGAGGGCTGGCAATTCGACGTCGAGGCGCTGCGAGCCTGTCTGGCACGCGACGCCGAATGGAAGCGAGCGGCCGGCTTTCCACAGGACGTGCGCGCGCTGCTCGAACTGTCCGGGACTGATGACTGGCGTCGTGTCATCCTTGAGCGCGCCGAGCATTTGCCGCTGGTGCTGGCGTTGACGGAGGACGAGCGCTTGCTCGGCTTTTCTGTGCAGATGTCGAGTTGGCAGGTGCTGGGAGAGCAGCCTGTGTTGACGCTGGCGAACGGCTGGCGTGAGGCGATGCCGGAGTTGACGGTCGAGATCGATCTGGCGGAATGGCGGCAACTGTGGCGCGCCTGGGGGCAGCCGCGCGGTTTGCCCGCTGGCGAGTTGGAGGCGTGTGTGCTGGACCCTCAAGGAATTCGCCTGCGTGTGCAGGCACCGCAGCCGCTGGTGGAACGCCTGCGAACGGCGCGGAGCGATGCGCTCAAGGGTGAAGCCTGGCTGCTGGCGGGCAACGCCGAACGAACGCGCGTCGCCGCCCTGATCGAACTGCGCGACGAGAGTTGACGTCTTGCCGCTTGCGGCTTTGCACTCTTACTCTTCTTCGGGGCGCACGCGATGGGCGGTCTGGGCTGCCATCCAGGCCAGGCAGCGCGCCCAGCTCGTCGAGGTTCCCGGCGTCAGACTGCCAAGCAGGCGCGCGGCGACTGCACCGGTCGCCGACGGCACGCTGGCCGCCACGCCATCGAGTGTCAGCGCTGCAAGGATGCCGAATCCCAGCGCCTTGCGTGCATCAGGCGGAACGCCGGCCGTGTCCGTGCGAGCCATCGGCGTCCCGTTGAACGCCTGCGACAGGAGCGCCCAGAGCAGCCCGTTTCTCGTGCCTCCTCCCGACAACAACACGCGATCGACCTGGCGCTCGCGCGGCAGAAAGCGTCTCACCGCGCCCGCGACTCCCTGGGCGACGAAATGAGTGGTCGTGCAGAGCAGATCGTGCAGGCTGACGTTCAGTTCGCGTGCTTCCTGGATTGCCTGGGCGGCGAAGTTGCTGCCGAAAGCGTGGCGTGGCAGACTGCGCGGAGGACGGCGCTGCAAGATCGGATGAGCGAGCCAGCGCTGGAGAAGTGTCTCGACGCAGCGTCCCTGGACCGCATGTTTTCCACCGGGATCGAACGGTTCCCGGCCGCTGGTCACCTGGCGCATCACGGCGTCGAGGAGGACGTTGCAGGGGGCGGCCTCAAAACCGACGATGTCGTGCAATCGTCCACCAGCCGGCAAGTAGACGACGCGCGCCAGGCCGCCGAGGTGGAGCAGCAGCCGGCTCTCGGTGGGATGGCGAAAGAGCAGATGATCGGCGATCGCGGCGAGCGGAACGCCCTGTCCCCCGGCCGCGACGTCGCGCGAGCGGAAGTCGCTGACCGTGGTGACGCCGGTTCGTTCCGCGATGACGGCGGGCATGCCGAGAGCGAGGGTCGAGGGAAATCGCCCTTCGGGATCGTGCCAGGCTGTGTGTCCGGGACAGCCGATGCACTGGACGCGCTGGAGACTGAAGCTGGCGCGGTCGGCCACCTGCCGGCTGGCGGCCGCGAACGTCTCTCCCAGCAGCCGATGGAGCAGACTGATCTGGCGCGTACTCGATTCCGCGGACCCTGCCGCCACCTGGAGCATGAGATCGCGCAGGTCCGGCGGATAAGGCTGATGCAGAGAGTGAAGGGAATGGGCCTTGAGGTCGAGTCCCACGCCGTCGATTTCCAGCAGCACCGCATCGACGCCGTCGGCGCTGGAGCCCGACGCCAATCCGATGATCCAGCGCGGAGACACGATTCACCCTCCTGCCGCCCTCGCCGCGTGCGGCTTAGCGATGTCTTCCGCTAAGCCGCAAGCGGCGAAGAGAGTTACGCCGCCAGTTGCAAAGGCTGGCAGGCGCGAAGGCACGACTGCACGAAACAATCGAACAACTGCATGTCCAGAGCGGACGCCGTCTCCGACTCGGGATGCCACTGAACGCCGATACAGAACCAGTTCGGATCGGTCGATTCGATGGCTTCGATGACGCCGTCCGGGGCGTTGGCGCAGGCGCGGAATCCCGTGCCGACCTGGCGAATGGCCTGATGATGGGTGCTGTTGACCCGCAGTTCGCCTCCTCCATAAATTTCGTCGAGGCGGGTGTTCGGCTGCAACAGCACGAGATGGCGGTGCGGCGCGCCCGTCGGGTCGGAGTGCGGCATCGCGCGCGGCATGTCTTCCGGCAGATGCAGATGCAGCGTCCCTCCACAGGCGACGTTGACCTGCTGAATGCCCAGCCCGATAGCGAGCAGAGGCATGCGACGTTCGAGCAGAATTCGCACCAGAACGCGATCGCTATCGTCGCGCCGTTCCGGCATCGGGCGGACGGCGGGATGCGTCGGCAGTCCGTGGCGGCGCGGATCGAGGTCCATGCCGCCGGACAGGATGAACCCGCTGACCTGGTCGAGGAATGCGTTCAACTCCTTTTCCTTGCCCAGCGGCGGCATCACGATCGGCAGCCCACCGGCCGCGAGGATCGTATCGATGTAGCCAATGGGGACCCGCAGGTGTGCGTGGTGATGTTTACTGGTGGCGACAAAGTCCGCGTTGATGCCGATGAAGGGCCGCGTCTGATGGGCCATCGTCTCTCTTCCTTGATAACCGTGCCATCTTGCCTGTTCCGTTGCAGCCGTTGACGTCCCGCCATCCTGACAGGTCGGCTCCATGCGCGGGGACTATAGCCAGAGGATGCGCACGCGAACAAGCCCGTCTTTGGGCGAGCCGACGCTCCTCGCGCTCCTCGCGCTCCTCGTTCTCACGCTCTGCGTGGGAACGGCTT
>JBBRIK010000611.1:0-4591 GCA_038221045.1 Gemmatales bacterium | reverse complement strand
GAACTCATGAACCGTTCACGATGGCTGTCTCGCTCGACGTGGCTGTTGCTGGCCGCGGCCTGGGCGGCAACGGGTTTGCCGGCACAGGCGCAACATGGTCTGATCCTCTCGGGCGGCGGAGCGGTCAACCGCTCGATGGGCGGAACGGCGACCGCCGCGCCTCTGGACGCCCTGGGTGCCCTCTTCTGGAACCCGGCCACCCTGAGCGGGCTGAAGTCCTCGGAGTTGACCATCGGGGCCGAGGCTCTGTTCCCGCACCCGAAGGTCGAGTCGAGCGTCCGGGCCAATGCGTTTGGACGTGGGATTCCAGGGGTCGCACTGGCCGGGTCAACGGAAAGCGATAACGCGGGGGTCGTGCTGCCCAACATCGGTCTGGCGTATCGGCCCTGCGATTCCTCCATCACCTATGGCCTGGGTCTGCTCACGGTGGGCGGCTTCTCGACGAACTATCCCGCCAGCCGGACCAACCCGATCCTGACGCCGCAAGCGCCCAATGGCATCGGCTTCGGCAACATCTCCGCGGACCTCCAGATTTATCAGGTGACGCCGGCCGCCTCGATCCAGTTGAACGACATGTTGGCCGTCGGCTTTGGACCGATCCTCGACGTGGCCGCCCTCCACGCCGATCCGTTCATCTTTGCCCCCCCCAATGCCAACGGGCAATACCCCAATGGCCAGCACTCGCCCTTCCATGTCGGGGCTGGCTTTCAGGCGGGTGCTTACTTGACGACCGGCACCGGCTGGAACTTCGGAGCGAGCGTGAAGAGTCCGCAGTGGTTCGAGCGATTCCGCTACAACACGACCGACGAGCGCGGCCTGCCGCGCCGCGATACACTGCGTTTCGACCTCCCGCTGATCGCCTCGCTGGGCGTGTCCTACAGCGGTTTCGAGAACTGGCTGATCGCGAGCGACGTGCGCTACATCGACTATGGCAACACGTCCCCCTTCGACCGGACCGGTTTCGGACCGACGGGTGCCGTTCGGGGCGTCGGCTGGGATAGCATTGTCGTCGCGACCCTGGGCGCCCAGTATCAGATGACGGAGCGTCTCTCGCTCCGGGGCGGCTACTCGTTCAATACCGATCCGCAGAGCGGCAGCGTGGCAATCTTCAACGTGGGAGGGCCGGTCATCCTCCAGCACGCGGCCTACACTGGCTTCTCCTGGCAGTTGTCGTCCAGCCTGATCGCCTCGCTGGCCTACCTCCACGGGTTCGAGAATTCCATCGAGGGACCGTACCAATCCCCTCAGGGTCCGGTTCCAGGGACTTCCGTCAAGAACACCGTCTCGGCGGATGCCTTCACGCTCGGCGTCACCGTTCGCTTCTGAGCACGCGACAACTTGAACAATCCTTGCCGCTTACGGCTTTGCAGTCTGCCCTGCAAAGCCGCAAGCGGCAAAGTCGTTAAGGCGCATCTTGCGGAGGGGAGAGCGGTTCCTATATTGACCGTGGACCGTTTCGACCCTTGAGCGAGAACGTCATGCGAGCCTGGCTTCTGAACGTCTGGCTGGCCATCCGAACCGTCAGCCAGGGCATGTACATCACTCTCTGGTATTTCATCCAGACCTATCGCCGGCGGACTTTCACCGAGCGCTACGAGTATCCCGAACTGCCCGTCCCGGTAAAGCCTCGCTATCGCGGCTTCCATCGCTTCGACCTGACGACCTGCATCGGCTGCGACAAGTGCGCCCGTGCCTGTCCCGTCGATTGCATCTACATCGACAAGGTGAAGAACCCCGTCGGCAAGGGCTTCCGCGTCAACGGCTTCACGATCGACTACACCAAGTGCATGTTCTGCGCGTTGTGCGTCGATCCGTGTCCGGTCGATTGCATCTTCATGGGTTCGACTTACGACATCAGTTGCTTCAGCCGGGATGGCTGCGTGGTCGATTTCGCCAAACTGCCTGTCGAGATCGCCTGGGGACAATCGACGCTCAATCCAACGGCGGTGGCGGCGTCGAAACTGCAGATCGCGCCGGTCTGGACGAAGCCGCCCGATCCGCCCCCGCCGCCGAAGGCCCCCGCCGCGCCGGCCCCGGTGCCGGCCGGCTCTCCCTCCTAACTGTCGGGAGGTTCGCTCCATGGCTCGCCGATTCTTCACGCCGGACCAGGCCAACGCCATGCTGCCCCTGGTCAGCCGAATCGTCCAGGATATCGCCGACCTCGCGCGCGATCTGCGAGACAAGCATCAGCGATTCCGCCGTCTGACCGAAGACGGCCCCCTGACCAAAGGCGGCTCCCTGACCGCCGAACTTGAGTGGCAACGGGAGACGGGCCAGGAGGAACTGGATCAACTCGAAGAAGTGCTCCAACTCGAGTCGCAACTGGAGACGGGCCGGGAACAGATGGAGCATCTCGAAAAGGAGTTGGGGCAACTCGGCATTCTGCTGAAGGACTACTTCATCGGCCTGATCGACTTTCCCTGCTGGCGCGACGGCCGAGAGATCTACCTGTGCTGGAAGCTGGGCGAGCCGGAAGTGGGTCACTGGCACGAGATCGACGTGGGCTTCTCGGGCCGGCAGAAATTGATGATCGAGGCGCGGACCAAGTGAGTCGTTGACCGTTTCGCGGAGAACCCTGCATGTTTCCCCTGGTCGGCTACATCGTGTTGTTCCTGGCAGTCGGCGTCGGGTTCATCGTGGTCAACCTCCTCGTCGGCAAGATGGTTCGTCCCGCGAATCCCGAGAAGGAGAAGGGCACGATCTACGAGTGCGGCGAGCCGACCATCGGCAGCGCCTGGGTTCAATTCGACCTGCGTTTCTACGTCATCGCCCTGCTGTTCGTCGTCTTCGACGTCGAGGTGGCGTTCTTCTTCCCCTGGGCCGTCGTCTTCGGGACGGCCAACGCAGTCGCTCAGCAGACCGAGGCGCCAACGGAGCAGGAGAAGCCGGCTTACGAAGCGCGCGTCCGCGCCTTGGGCGGCAATCCCGCGGACGTTGTCGAGAACGCGAAGGCGGCGAAGACGATCGCCTGGATCGCTCTGTGGGACATCCTCGTCTTCTTCGGTGTGCTGCTGGTCGGCTTCGCCTACTTATGGAAGCGAGGCGACCTGCAATGGGTGCGACACGTCTCATCGGATAGCGCCGCGCCGTTGCGCAGCGTCCAGAGAGTGCCGCTCACCGTCAGCGCTTCTTCGTGAACAGAGAGCCCGCCATCCGTGGCGGATAATGGGGAGGCATCTCGTATGGGCTGGCTCGAAGGCATCTCGGAAGAGAACGTCATCACCTCGACGCTCGAACAGACCATCAACTGGGCGCGCGAGTCGAGCATGTGGCCGATGACGTTCGGACTCGCCTGTTGCGCCATCGAGATGATGGCCACCGGCGCTTCGCGCTACGACATCGACCGCTTTGGGGCCGGCGCGTTTCGAGCGACGCCGCGCCAGGCCGACCTAATGATCGTGGCCGGCACTGTGAACTACAAGATGGCGAGCCGGGTTCGCCGTCTCTACAACCAGATGCCGGACCCGAAGTTCGTCATCGCGATGGGTGCCTGCACCTGTGGTGGCGGCCCCTATTACAAGTACGGCTACAACGTCGTCAAGGGCGTCGATCTCGTGGTGCCGGTCGATGTGTACGTCCCCGGCTGCCCGCCGCGTCCCGAAGCGCTCCTCGAAGGTTTGATGCGCATTCAGGACAAGGTCAAGGCGATGAAGGACCTCACGAAGGGTCAGCCGCTGGAAGTGCCGATTCCCTGCCGCAGCGGCTACACCCTGCTGCCCGACGAGTTGAACACGCCTGAGAAGGCGGCCCAGTTCGCCAAGAAGAACAAGGAAGACGCGGCTGCCGTGAAAGCTTAATTGGCCAGTTGCCAGTTGCCAGTTGTCAGTTGCCAGTCGCCAGTCCCCGACCAGGGGTTGACACCCCTGGCTATTGACGGTCGCCCCTTCAGGGCGGGTCTTCAGCCCCAACGGGGCGGCAGTCAATAGCCAGGTGGCGTAAGCCCCTGGCTTCTTCCCGACCAGGGGTTCACACCCCTGGTCGGGGACTGGCGCCCCTTCAGGGCGGGTCTTCAGCCCCAACGGGGCGGCAGTCAATAGCCAGGTGGCATAAGCCCCTGGCAACTGGCAACTGACAACTGACAACTGACAACTGACAACTGACAACTGACAACTGGCAACTGACAACTGACAACTGGCAAGTGATACATGGACAACAAGCAAATCATCGAAGTGCTCGAACAGAAGTTCGGTGAGAAGATCCGCGCCAAGAAGCCGGACGCCATCGACCCGTTCGTCGTTGTCGTGCCGTCGGACCTGCTGGAAGTCTGCCGCTTCCTGCGCGACGACGCCCGATTGCGGTTCGACATCCTCAACTGTATCAGCGGCGTCGATTACCTCGAACTGGATCCAAAGAAGGTGGCCAAGGCCGGCTTCGAGCCGCACACGGAAGTCATCTATCACCTGCAAAGCTTCGCTCATGTGCATCGCTTTGTCCTCAAACTGATCCTGCCGCGCTGGAAGGACGACAAGCCGGGCGAACTGCCGGAAGTGCCTTCGGTGACGTCGCTGTGGCGGGCCGCCGACTGGCACGAACGCGAAGTTTACGATCTCTCAGGCATCTTCTTCACCGGGCATCCCAACCTGGCGCGTAT
>JBBRIK010000610.1:0-4592 GCA_038221045.1 Gemmatales bacterium | reverse complement strand
GCGCATCCTGGCCTACTGCCTGATGCCCAATCACTGGCACCTTGTCCTTTGGCCCCAGGGGCCGTCCGATCTGTCACGCTTCATGGGTTGGCTGACCCTGACGCACACACAACGCTGGCACGCTCATTACCACAATGCCGGCACGGGGCATCTTTACCAGGGCCGGTTAAGTCATTCCCCGTCGAGGAGGATGACCACTTCTATGCCCTCTGCCGCTATGTGGAACGCAATGCGTTGCGTGCCAATCTGGTCCGCGAGCGAGCGGAGCAATGGCCGTGGTGCAGCCTGGCGCAGCGGCTGGCGTTGCCGGGAGAGAAGCTGGACTTCCTCAGTCCCTGGCCGCTGCCGTGTCCGGAGAACTGGTGCGATCGGGTCAACGAGCCACAGAGCGAGGGGGAGTTGCAGGCGATCCGTTGGAGCGTCAAGCGAGGGCAGCCATTGGGCGGCGAGGGTTGGGTGGAGCAGACGGCCCGGCGTTTAGGTCTGCAGCAGTCGTTGCGTCCGCAGGGTCAGAAAGGGGTCAGACACCGAAGCCAGTCCGCATGTCGCAAAGCCAATTTTTCACTACGACTTGCGATGATCCTATCCTCGCACTCTTCCTCCGCGTTCTGACTTCCTGAGCGCACCCCGACCGACCACACACTCGAACCGGGGGTGTGGAGCACACGCAATTAACGAATTATGCTCCACGTTAATGGACGAACGCTGCGCCGCGAAGGACGAATTCCTATCGGCCCCTTTATTCCTTGACGAGGCCTCATCGACCGCTGTCGCTCTCGAAACGAGCCTGTACAGCAAGCCGTCGAGTGAAGCAACAGGAAAGGGTGCAAATGCAGACGGCCTCGATGCCATCCTTCGCAACAGCGCCAAGGCTTGACACCTTGGCGACGACGAGTCACCTTGAGAGGAGAGACGGAGCCGGAACTCCAGCGGTCGAGGGAGACCACATGACCGAGAACGACTGGCACACCTGCACGGATCCCGCCGTCATGCTCGCCTTCCTCCTCAAGCGGACGACTCCGCGAAAGCTGCGGCTGTTCGCCTGCGCGTCGGCCCGCCAACTCTGGGACTACTTCCGCGACGAACGCAGCCGGACCGGCATCGAGGTCTCGGAACGCTTCGCCGATGGGCGGGCCGTCGAGGACGAACGAGAGCAGGCCGAGAACGACGCCGACGCGGCCCATATCGAGGCGCCCTGGTACGCCACCCGCCAGGCGCTCGCCGCCGCCTGGGCCATCGCCAGCGATATCGCCGACGGGGCGTTTCGCATCATGGATGACGTCACGCGCGTCTTCGCGCGTCAGGCCGCGCTGGATACGTCGCTGAAGGCGCCGCGAATGGTTCTCGCCTCGCGCGACGTGGCGGCGAAACTGAGACGACTCAAGCATTGCGATTTGATGCGCGAAGTGTTCGGCAATCCCTTCCGTCCCGTCGAGATTGATCCGGCCTGGCTGGCCGCCGACAATGGCGTCGTGTCGCGCATCGCCGGCGTCATCTACGAAGAGCGGACGTTCGAGGACATGCCCATCCTTGGCGACGCCCTCGAGGAAGTGGGATGTCAGAATGAGGAGATGCTGGCGCACTGCCGGACGAGCCACGGCCACGTTCGCGGATGCTGGCTCCTCGATGCCCTGCTGGGACGGGAGTAGGTTCGGCTGTGCCGGACGGGTTCACAACAACGTCCGGTACGGCCGGACCACCTGAGGAGATCATGAGCAGCGAGGTGGGATACACTCAGGACTGCATCGGGTTTCGCGCCGCCCTCGATGCGCGGGGCCTCATCTAGCCCGTCCTCGGGATGGGCTAACGGGAGATCGATCATGGCTGACGAAACGCAGGGACAGGGTTCGACGCCGACGGCTCAGGAGTTGAAAACGGCCTTCAAGGCGTTCAAGAGACGCCTCAAGTTGGAACGTCTCGACGCCGAGTCGAAGATCGGGGTCGGGCCGCTCAGCAGCGGCAGAAGTTCCGAAATTGTCGCGATCACGCCGCCAAATCAGTTTCCGCAAGCTGTCTGGGATGAACTGGTCAAGCAGGGCAGGCTCAAGAAAGCGGGACGAGGAACGTACGAACTCAAGGAAGAGTGAGGCGGCCTCTCATTGCTGCCGCGAACGCCAGCGGACGATCTGCTGAACGAGGTTCTTCATCACGAAGCCTTGCTCGGGGCAGACGTGAACGCTGACGCCACGCTGACGCAGATTGTCGGCTGCAATCGGCCCCACGGCCGCCACGCACGTCCGGGCCAGACCCTGACGCAATTGCGCTTCGAGTCCTCGTTCCGTCGCGACCTCGAAGAGTCGATCGGTCTGAGGCGAACTCGTGATGACCAACACTTGAGCCTGTCCGCCCTCCAGTTTGCGAATTAGTTCTTCAACGCGATTCGCCTCCGCAGCGGGAGCATAGACATACGGCAACACCGCAAGCACCTTCCCACCCTGCTTTTCGACGAAGGCCGCCACCGCTGAATCGCCTGGCGCATAGAGTTGCACGCCAACAGTCGCCCCCTGGAGCGACTCGCGCCGCAGCGTGGCGATCACGCCTTCCGTCGTCGGCGTCTCGGCGACAAGGGTGGGTGACAGGCCGACCTCCTTCAGCGCCCGCGCCGGCTTCGGGCCGCGTGTCACCGTTCGCGTTCGGCCCAGGGCGGCAATCACTTCCTCTCGAGAAGACGGGCTGGTTCGTTCGGCGAATCCCAGCAGCCGGCGCACGCCTTCGCCCGTCATTAGGACGACGAGTTTGAAACGATCCTTCACCAGTTCGTCGAGCCAGGCGTGAACGGGAGCGGCGTCTGGCGCGTCGAGGATACTCACCAGGGGACAGCGCAGCACGGACGCGCCTTCCTTCTCGAAGAGGGTGACAAGGTCTTCGAGTTGTCGTCCCTCGGCGACGGCGACGGTGACGCCTTCCAGCGGAGCGCTCATGGTTGTCCTCCGAGTCCAACCTTCGATTTGATGATGAATCGGCCGACCGTGCGGGCCAGCAGCCAATCGGGTGCCCAGCGTGTGAGCTTCATCAAGAATGACGTCGGCCAGGGGAAGTTGAAGACCTTCTTGCGGCGTTTGAGGGCTTTGAGGATCTTGCGGGCCGCCGCCTCGGGCTGGAGCAAAAAAGGCATCTTGAACGGATGCCCCTCAGTCATCGGCGTCCAGATGAAGCCAGGACAGATCGTCGTCACGGCGACATTGCGCGAGCGCAACTGGACGCGCAAACCATCGAGGAAACTGCTGACGGCCGCCTTGCTGGCACAGTACGCTTGCTGTCCCGGCAGACTCTTGTAGGCCGCGAGACTCGACACGGCCGCGAGGTGGCCACTCCCGCGTTTCAGCATATCCGGCAACACCGCTTCAATCGCGTAGACGACGCCGAGGAAGTTGATGCGAAAGAGACGCTCGATCTCCTCGACGTTGAGCGGATCGACCTCCGTCGTCACACCGACGCCGGCATTCGCGATCAGCAAATCGACCGGCCCAAGACGAGAAGCCAAGGAGTGAATCGCCTCGACCAGACGAGGGCGATCGCTGACGTCGGCGGCCGCATGAGCGCACACTCCCCCGGCGGCTTCGACTTCTTTCGAGAGAGATTCGAGCAACTCGCCGCGGCGGGCGATGAGGCCGACCTTGCAGCCTTCGCGGGCCAGCGCCAGGGCCAGAGCGTGACCGATGCCGCTGGAAGCGCCCGTGATGACGGCGACCTGATTGGCGAAGGACATGCCGCACAACCCTCCGACTCGTTGATGCACCCAGACCCCGCACCGCCCGACCTACGAGGATAAATATAGCGCGGACTGGCGAATCCCAGAGGCGCGGTCATAATAACACTGGCGTTCGCCAGCCTGTCTTCGGGGATTCTCCCATGAGCCGCTCATGCCTGCTTCTTCTCACCGCCGTCACTTTCGTCGTCGCGCAGGTGCCGCGCCCGCCCAGCCCGCCGCCGCCGGCGAAGTACGACATCGAGATCCGCTATCGCATCGACGCCGCCCGCAACGAGCGCGCCCGCCAGTTCAAGGAATTCGTCCGGCAGCTCAAGGCCCTCGGCTTTGAGCGCTACGTTGACGACGAGGCCCTCGGCGAGGACAACGTCGAGATCGAGAACATCAAGGCGACGCGCATGAAGGGGACCATTCCCGGATCGGCCGCCGCCCAGGTTGCCCGGCTGCGTCCGGTCCTCGCCATCCGAATCAAACCGAAGGACGACAATCCTCTTCCGCCCGTCAAGTCGATTCGCGTCGATCTGGAACTGGCCAGCAATCTTGGCACGTCGCAGCAGCGCATCCTCGCCTCCGAAGTGGCCGAGGTGCTGCGACAACTCGGCTTTCGCCAGCCGGTTGGCTACGACAATCGACATTTTACGCGCCTCGTCGGCAGCCTTCCCGCCGGCCAACTTGAGGCGATCCTCAACGACGTGCGCCGCCTGCGCATTGCCTGGACCCAGTTGCCGAAGTCCCTGCTCGCCGACATGCGCAGCTATCCCGGCGGGGCCGAGAACCTGCGCTTGACCCTCGACGCCTGGGACGCTCATCCCGAAGGAAGCAAGCTCCTCCTCGCTGCCCTCGAAGCCTGGGCCGTCGAGCCGCCCGCCTATCGCTACATCTC
>JBBRIK010000609.1:0-4593 GCA_038221045.1 Gemmatales bacterium | reverse complement strand
GTTAGGGAGCGTTAGAGGTACGCCGCGACAAGCGCTCCCTAACGGTCGCGGCTCGTAGATAAAGACCCCTTCTGGGACAGACTCTTACTTCTTCCCCGGTTCAAACTTCTCCAGCTCGAACACGGTCTTCTCGGCGCCGATCTGCACTTGCTGCTTGATGATGCCGACACCTGCGGCAAAGTAGTACGTAAAACCACATTTCAAGCCGTTCGCGTCCAGATCGTCGCTGGTGGAGGTGACGACCTTCTTGTAGGTGCCGGCCGGTACTTTCACCTCGTCTTCCTCTCCGGCCTTGACCGTGCCCTTGAGCGCCTCGCCCGGTCCCTTGGCGTCAATGGTCCAGCTGTCGCCTTTCTTGGGAGGCAGCTTGAGGATGCGCACCGGCACGTCGAGCCGGGTGCCGCCGATGGAATAGCGATAGATGCCGTCCTCGGCGACGGCGAGGTGCTCGACCGTCTTCACCTTGCCGTCCACGCGCATCTCGACGCGGGCGCAGAGGACGCTGCCGATCTTCTCGTGATCGGCGACCGTAAGCGTGAAACCTTTCTCGCCGATCTTGTAGGTCCAGACGGTGCCCTTCTGAAGGGGGAGATAAGGCGTTTCACGCAGCGTTTCCTGTGTACGCGCTGCCGGGGCGGCGGCCAGGGTCACGGCACAACTGAGCAGTAGACGGCGGAGCGGATTCATGGAGTCACCACGGGATAGCGGTTGAAACGGGCTGGCACCCTCATGTTACGACCGTCGGCGGTAAGCAGCCAGCGTGACGAAAAGGCGCTGATTGGCGCTTGCGGCTGAGCGGACGTGAACCGCTAAGCCGCAAGCGGCGATCAATGAAATAGCACAATTTTCGATTTCGCGCTTGAAGAGTGGCCGCAAGGACTGCTAGAATTACTTTATCCACACGGTTGGATACCCCGCAGGGCGTCGTTGCTCCGACCCCTCCAACACGTTCCCTTCTCTACATCCTGCCGCAGGAGTATCGTTCCTGTTTGGACCGGATTATTCTCCGTCCAGCAAACCATCGTCGGCATGGGGGCACAAGCGCACGGCGCGTGTCCGAAGATTGGGAACTGGCAAAACTCGTAAGGACGAAAGGGATAAGCATGTCACCCGTTTTCGCGTTCGGCCTCAGTCCCACGACGATCGTCGTGTTGTTGTTGCTGGGTGTGCTGCTCTTCGGCCGCAAGTTGCCGGAAATGGGCAAGTATCTGGGTAAAGGCATCGTAGAATTCAAGAAGGGCATGCGCGGCTTCGAGGACGAGATTGACGGATCGTCGTCGTCGGCCCGTCGCGATCCGATGGCTCTGGAAGCACCGCGGCCGCCCCAGCGCGTGGCGACGACGGCGCCGAAGTTCGAGGACAGCCCCGGCGCCATTCAACAGGCGCCCGCCGTTCAGCCGGCGCCGCTCAACCCACAACCGCCGGTATGACCTAGTCGAGTCGCTCTTTGCAACAGGAGATGAGCAATGACTCCGTTCGCATTCTTTGAACTGACGCCCGGCTCGATGATCGTGCTCCTGATTCTGGGACTGGTCCTGTTCGGCCGTAAGCTGCCGGAGATGGGCAAGTTCCTCGGCAAGGGCATCGTCGAGTTCAAGAAGGGCATGCGCGGCATGGAAGATGACATCGACTCAGGCTACACTGCGCCGCGTCAAGACCCGTCGGCGCTGGACGTGCCGCGCCCGCCGCAGCGCGTAGGAGCGAGCGCTCCGAAGTTCGAGGACAATCCTGGCGCCATTCAGCAAGCGCCGGGCGCCCAACAGCCGCCTGCGCCGCAGGGGTGATGCGACTTGCCGATCGCACCGCCGTTTGTTACGTTGAAGTGGTGAGTTCCCACGAGATCACCCGCATTGACCGATGCGGCGGTGCTATCGACAAGAGTCGGGCGGCTAACTCAGCGGCTAGAGTGCCATCCTCACACGACAGCACTGGCTGAGCTAAAGCAGGGATCTGGCAAGGACTTACGGCGAGGAGTGCTCACTAAAATGCACACTTCGCCTTCGGGCGCTTAACTCAGCGGCTAGAGTACCGTCCTCACACGGCGGGAGTCACTGGTTCAAATCCAGTAGCGCCCATTCCCACGTCGATAGAAGAAACCCCGGAGCGGCGGCAACCGCCCTGGGGCTCTCAGTACGGCAGACCTTCCGGTCGCCCGCACTCCGTTCCAGCCCAAGGAAACCGGAGGTGCTGCCGTGGCACGCGACCCCAAGCCCTGATATCGAAAGCAAACCGACTGGTGGATGGCCGTCGTTGACAGCGTCCGTCACAAGCTCGCCAAAGGCAAGGCGAGCCGCGAGGAGGCCAAGCGCCGCCTCCGCGAAATTCAGGGCGTCCGGGACAAGGCCCCGACGTCCGAGAGCCGCGAGCTGACCGTCGCCGGCGTCATCGAGCTGTACCTGGCCCACGAGGGCAAGCTCCGCGGCGAGATGACGCTGGAAGGCAAGCGGCACTACCTACAGTACGGCCGAGGTGCTGCCGTGACCGGGGCCGAGTCGCTTCGTCGCGGGCCAGGGGCCAAGAAAAGGTGGCACGGCGGTGGGGCACTGTCCGGCATGTTGACCGTCGTGAAGCGCCACCCGGAGTGAGCAGCCGGTATGGGGGGTAGCCATCAGGGCTTACGCATTAACCCTTCACCAGATTACTACTATCCATCAGGATTTCTTCAAAAAGACCAAGTAAAGGACCAAGTAAAGGGGACGCGGACAGTTTTCGTTTGTCATCTGTCCGCGTCCCCTTTGATTTTCCGCGGAAGCGGTTGCCGCCGTCCGAGAGGCGATCCGCGACGGGCGAGAGTGTTCGGTGGAACTCCTCAACTACCGGAAGGACGGTACAAAGTTCTGGAACGCCCTGTTCGTGACCCCCGTGCGCGACGAGGATCAACGGCTCACCTATTTTGTCGGAGTGCAGGCCGACGTGACAGATCGTCGGACTTTGGAGCACTCATTGCATCAGGCGCAGAAGATGGACGCGGTCGGTCAACTGGCAGGTGGCGTGGCTCACGACTTCAACAACTTGCTGACCATCATTTCGGGGTACAGCGACATCATCCTCTCCACAGCGCAGGCGAACGACCCGATTCGGGACTTCGTGAAGTGCATTAGCGAAGCGGGTGAGCGAGCGGCTTCGCTCACCCGCCAGTTGCTTGCGTTCAGCCGCAAGACGCTCCTGGAGCCGAAGGTGTTGGACCTGAACGAGGTCATCCGGGAAACCGGGAAGATGCTGCGGCGGCTGATCGGCGAGGACATCCTGCTCACCACAGTCCTCGACCCGACGATTAGCCGGGTGAAGGTCGATCCCGACCAGTTGGGCCAAGTGCTGATGAACCTGGTCGTCAACGCCCGTGACGCCATGCCCACGGGCGGGAGTGTGACCGTCGAAACGAAAACCGTCGAACTCGACGAGGAGTACGCCCGCCTCAACTCCGACGTGGCGCCGGGCAAGTACGTTTTGCTGTCGGTGACTGACTCCGGCAGTGGGATGACGGAGGAAGTGAAGGCCCGCATATTCGAGCCGTTCTTCACGACGAAGGGAGTGGGCAAGGGAACCGGCCTGGGGCTGGCGGTGGTCATTGGCATCGTGAAGCAGAGCGGCGGGCATGTGTCGGTGTACAGCGAACTCAACCGGGGTACGACGTTCAAACTCTATTTCCCCGCCGTGGACGAGCAGGTCGGGGACATCAAGGGACAGTCGGACGTTGGCGACATGCGTGGGACGGAAACGGTCCTGCTGGTGGAAGACGAGGATGGGGTTCGGGCCTTGGCTTTGCTGGTCTTGCAGATGAATGGCTACAAGGTGCTGGAGGCGAGCGACGGCAAGGCGGCGATGCGTGTGGTGGCGCAGCACCAGGGGCCAATCCACCTACTCGTTACGGACGTGGTGATGCCAGGCATGGGCGGGCGGGAAGTGGCCGAGGCGTTACAGCCCCGGTTTCCGCAGATGAAGGTTCTCTACACCAGCGGCTACACGGACGACGCCGTTGTACGCCACGGCATCCTGCAAGCGGAGTCGTCGTTCCTTCAGAAGCCCTACTCCCCGCAGGTATTGGCAAAGAAGGTCCGGCAAGTCCTGGAGAACAAGTGATCCTCCCCTCGCCAGGGGCGGTGATCGGAAGCGAAAAAGGGACATGCTACTTTTCAATTGCCGCCAACACGACTGACACGAGTGCAACATCACCACGAAGATCGACCCTCTCGGCCACGGCCGTTTTATCGCTGCGCGTGAGCCGCCATACGCTCCGCCGACGATGGACAAACTATCACAGTCGGACGCGTTGTGGGGAGCCCGCTTTCGGAAAAAACATTCGCGTCCACGAGTCGTGCCGCCGAGGAGTCAGACGGTGCGGCGACGTGGCGGACATGCGGACCGCACGCCTTATAACTTTGAGCGGCAGGGATTTACGACAGCAAGTATGTCCGCCAAGTGTGGCGGACATGCGCGGAGGTGGCGGAGGTAGTCCCGCAGAATTAGTCAGCAGACAGCCGTAACGCGGCCGCCATCTTCTCGAACACCACCGACCACTCTCCCGGCCGACTCTGTCGAAAGAATCGCATGCACGGCGGCTGAGTCAGGTAGCTCACCGCGGACAGGCGCTTT
>JBBRIK010000608.1:0-4602 GCA_038221045.1 Gemmatales bacterium | reverse complement strand
GACAGGAGCCTCTTCAGCTGCGACTCTTCAGTTGAAGCCTATGGGCATACTACCCGGTCTTTTGCGATTTTGTCTTTATTTTCTTGACAACTCGGTATGGAGTCATCAAAGTACTCGTACGGGACAAATCGTGTTCTACCTCTTTCCCCTCACGGAGATGTGGTGCATATGGACCAGCCTACCCGTCGTGATGCCGTCAAGTTGGCCGCCGGCGTTGCCGCCTTAGGGGTGGCCGCTGCCCCTGCCGCTGCTGCCCCCGATCCGGACGGCGACCCCGCTCATGCCCGCGGCTCTGCCAAGTTGTTGGCTGCCCTGGAAGACGCTCACAAAGAAAAGAAGCTCACCGTCAACATGGAGGAGCTCCGAGCCCTGGTCACGGGTCTCGAGAAGAGCAAAGTAACTTTCCACTGGTGGACACACGGCATTCCGGCGATCGATCTGATCGTGGGGCGGGGTGAGGTGTCCCCGAAAGAGATTGGGAACGTGCTCAAGAACATCCACGAAGTTCACACGTTCAAACAGATTCGGTGCCAGGGGGATGTGTTCCCGTTCGGGATTCCAGCAAACCTGAGGTATCTCGTGGACCTCAAGATTCAAAATCATCCCGTTATGGAACACTGATGAAACAACTTCCGTGCCGTTCGAGTTGGTCATCGTGATTCGCAGGGGGGAGCGTGGTTGGCACGGAAGTTTTTGCATCAGCGTTCCTCTGTAGAGTTGTCGCATGGGTCCGACCGGAAAAACGCACGTCCTCCAGATCCATCCGACACGACTGTGCAACCTCCGCTGTCTGCACTGTTATTCGTCCTCAGGGCCGCAAGAACGCGGCGCGCTGGAAGTCGCGCTCTTGCGCGAGGCTCTGACGGACGCCAGTGCAGCCGGCTACAACGTGGCGGCCTTCTCCGGCGGTGAGCCGACACTCTACAAGCCCTTGCCGGTTCTCTTGAAGCACGCCCATCACTGTGGCATGCTCACCACGGTTACTTCCAACGGCATGTTCCTCGATCAACGCCGTCTGGAAGTGTTCCAGGACACCGTGGACCTGCTGGCCATCAGCCTCGACGGCCTACCCGCTTCCCACAATAAAATGCGTGCGGACGGACGAGCCTTTGAGGGGATGGCCGCGCATTTGCCCGCGGTCCGTGCGTCCGGCATTCCCTTTGGCTTCATCTTCACCCTCACCCAGCACAATCTCGACGAACTCCCCTGGGTGGTCCAGTTCGCGCTGGAACAGGAGGCGAAGTTACTGCAAATCCACCCGCTCGAAGAAGCCGGACGCGCCAATGAGCTGCTGGCCGGAACGAGACCCGACGGCATCGAAGCGTCAGTTGCCTTCCTCGCCGCGGCGCAGATTCAGGAAGCCGTCGGGGATCGCCTGCGCATCCAGCTCGACCTGCTCGACCGGAGCCTGCTCGCTGCCCATCCCGAGCGGGTGTTTGCCAACGACCCAATGGTTGCGGGGACAGAAAACGACATCGCTGAGCTGGTGTCGCCCCTGGTCGTCGAGGCCGATGGAACCGTCGTCCCGCTCCAGTACGGCTTCTCAAGAGCGTATGGCTTCGGCAACCTGCACGAAGCTCCTCTTCGTACTCTGCTCGAATCCTGGCGGCGCGACCGCTACCCTGCTTTCCGCAGGTTGTGTCAAAGCGTCTTTGAGGAATTGACGACACCGGCTGAACTTCCCATGGCGAACTGGTATGAGTACATCACCTGCCGGGCCAGGGAAGAGCTTCCCGCGTGATCCGAGCGCCGATTGCCATGTCTACAGCTTTGCGTGGCGTGAGCCGCTTCTGAGCGTCGCCGTTCCGCGGTAAAGTCGTTTGAACCGTGAAATGGGTTGTCACGAAGTTATCCTCCGAGGTGCGGCATGGCGTTTCGGGATTTTGGCTTTCCTGGGGTCCAACAAGCCTTGGGGCTGAATCTGGCCGAAGCCGACCTCTTCAGCGGCGTTTCTCCTATCGAGTTGCCCGCGGCGTTCGCCGAGCGGATGCGGAGCGACATCGCGCTGGCCCTCGCGATCAATACCGAGAAGGCGCGTTCTGAATTCATCATCGCCCCGATACTGTCCGAACTACGACGGCTACTCAGCGGTAGTTTTGGGTTGTTTTCCGGAGTGGAGTTCGATGTCGATTCGTCGCGCGGGTTGAACGGCTTCTGTGACTTCATCCTGACTCGCTCCCCCCTGCAATCGGTGTTGACCGCCCCTGTCGTGGCCATTACCGAGGCCAAGAACGACAATCTTCGCTCGGGTCTGGGGCAGTGTATCGCCGCGATGGTGGCGGCGCGGGAGTTTAACGCGAACTCCTCAGCAGCGGTGGCCATCGTGCATGGCGTCGTGACCACCGGCAGCGCGTGGAAGTTCCTCCGACTGGCGGGCGCGACTGTGACACTCGACGTGGAGGAGTATTTTATCGCCGAGCTAGGGCGTATCATGGGCATCCTCGCCCATATCCTCAAGACCGTTGAACCAGCTGCCCAAGATATGGGGAAGGAAAAAAGGAACCTTGTAGATTAATCAGCCGAGTAGCCGGTTGTGGTTTACCAGCCCAGCATCACGGCTTTCCGCGTAAAACGTCACTTGCTTCCGCACCGGGCGTCCTGCCGATAGCTTGGCGTGAGTGGAGTCGGGCCGCGGAGGATGTAGAGGGAAGCGCTGCCGGTGGGTGTCTGTTCCAGAACTGGTTCGATGCACCCATGTCCACGCAAAGCCGTGGACATGGCACCCGGCGCTTATGTGTGACGATGGCGAAAGCCCAGCGGAGGCGATAGAGATGAGCCGGCCTAACCAGCGCCTGGCACTTGTTGCCTTTCTGTTTCTCCCATTGGTGTGTGTGGGAACGGTGGAGTTACCTGGACGAACTCAGCCGGAGGTCAAGCGGCTTATCCGACAGCTGGGTAGCGAGAGCTTTCCTGAGCGAGAGGCGGCCTCGCGCGCCTTGGAAGCTATCGGCGAGCCGGCTCAGCAGGCGCTGCGCACGGCAATTAATGATTCGGACCCCGAAGTGCGTCGACGAGCGGCCGAATTAGTCGAAGCCTTGGTAGACCGAGTTCGGGGCGAAGAGGTAGTCGCGTTGCAGGGCCTCTGGGTTCTCAAAACGACGGAATATCTTGGAGAGAAAGCTGACCAGGATTCGACGGATGACGAGTTCGCGAAGCTGGACTCGCGCCGACGAATCCCAGCCGAGTTACGGGGATTGGATGAGGACAACAGTCAACTTCGGACCACGCTAATATTCAAGGGCCGCACCTTTGAATGGCGACAATGGACCGCCCGTTTTAGCGGCGGGGTGGGGGAGGTCACGTCGATCGAAGGGATCTACCATCTCGACGTGGACCGAAGCCCGAAGGTCATGGAAAAGAGATGCAAGCCAGGCTGCACCCGGGATGAATCCGAAATCACCTCTTGGATCTATTCCGTTCAGGGCGATACCCTTCTTATCTGCGCAAGCTTGACCAATGATCCCAGGAGGCTGCCGACGCAGTTTGTAACAGTCAAGGACAAGGACGTGGTGCTGTTGACCTTCAAACGTGCGAACTAGTAAGAGGGTCGCCGGTTGCCATGCCCACGGCTTTGTGTGGGCATGTTCGGCCCACTGCGGAGGTAGAGAGAATCGCTGCCGGTGGGTGTCTGTTTCTGAATTGGTACGATGCACCCCTGTCCACGCAAAGCCGTGGACAGGGCACCCAACGCTCCACGAGTAGCGCGAGTGGCCGTAGAATGAAGCAAGGTGGTCGTGCCTTTGAGGTGACCGATGCAAAGCCTTGCCGATCAGCTGCCCCCCGAAATCGCCCGCCAAATCCACCCGGACTGGCGCAAGAACGAAGCGGCCTACTGGGTGGCGCGCCAGCGGCTCCTTGCGCAGTATCAAGGACAGTGGATCGGCTTCGCCGACGGCACCGTCATCGCATCGGGTAGCAGCCCCGTGGCCGTATTCCACGCCGCCGAAGCGTCCGGACTTCACCCATTCGTCACCTGCGTCGGTAAAGAGGACGAACCCTCCCGGATGCGGCGAGCAAGTTTCCCCTTCGACGCCTCCTATCCGGGTGAGCCGCTGCCGGTCCTGCCCATCGAGTTTCGCCCGGTGAGCGGTTCGGCCGGCGTCCTCCTGGATCGGGTGATCGCCGACACCGGTGCCGACGCCAGCGCATTACCCTGGGCGGACTGTCAACGCCTCCACCTCGATCCGACGCTCGGCAGGCCGAGCCAGCTGAGCGGCGTCGCCGGGGGTGCCGCGATGTCGCTGCTGTTCCGCGTCTGGGTTCATCTCGACGGACAGGAGTACCCTTGCCGGTTGCAAGCGGACTTTGTCGGTCACGAACGTATCCTCAGCCGAGACGTGCTGAACCGTCTGGAGGCGTTGTTCCGCGGCCCGGCCGGCGAGGTCGTCGTCAACCCCTGACGCCGTCTGCCATGCCCACGACTTTGCGTTGGCATGATCGGGTTGCTGAAGAGTGCCGTAAGGGTGCAGTACACGGTTTGTAATTATGCAACGGCCCGGCGGCGGGGTTGACCCGATTCGCTGGCTTGGCGGCGTTCCCAAAATGCCGACAGCGGCGCCTCATCGCTCAAATAGTCCGACCGTAGTTGCAGAATCGGCTCCG
>JBBRIK010000607.1:0-4612 GCA_038221045.1 Gemmatales bacterium | reverse complement strand
GCGGCAAACCCGCAAGCGGCAAGACACCACCTTGGCACACTTCTTCAAGTTCCACTCGGTCGAGGAGCTGGCCGCCGAGGCCCAGCGTCAGGGTCTCGATCTCCATTTCAGCGATGACTTCACTCCGCTTTTCCAGCCCGTCGCCATCGGGCCATTCCGCGCCGGCAACGCTCTGTGCATTCAGCCGATGGAAGGCTGCGACGGCACCCTCGACGGCCGGCCCGACGAGCTGACGTATCGTCGCTATCGTCGTTTCGGTGGCGGCGGCGCGAAGCTGATCTGGGGCGAGGCCGCCGCCGTTCTCGATGAGGCCCGCGCCAACTCGCGCCAATTGCTTCTCAACGACGACACGGTAAGCGATTTCGAGACGATGCTGCGCCAGTGCCAGCAGGCGCATCGCGAGGCCTGTGGCGACGATGGCGATCTCGTCGTCGGTCTGCAATTGACCCACTCCGGTCGCTACAGTTTCCGCAAGCCGCTACTCGCCTTTGACGATCCGCTCCTGCCCGCGAACGGTCCGCTCCTCGACGACGATGCCTTGCAACGTCTGCCCGATCGCTATGTCGCCGCCGCGAAGTTGGCTCGCAAGGCTGGCTTCGATTTCGTGGACGTCAAGCAGTGTCATCGCTATTTGCTGAGCGAGCTGCTGGCCGCGAAGACTCGGCCCGGACGCTATGGCGGCAGCCTCGAAAACCGCACCCGACTGGCCCGCGACATCTTCCAGGCGATTCGCGCGGCCGTCCCCGGACTGATGCTGGCGACGAGGCTCAACGTCTTCGATGGCATCCCCTATCACAAGAATGCCGAGACTGACGCCGGTGAGCCGTGTCCGTGGACGCTGCCGTTGCGGAGTGCCTGGGGCACGCGCGAGGATGATCCCTTCACGCCGGACCTGACGGAGCCGCGCTGGTGGATCGGCGAGATGCAGAAGCTCGGCGTCGCCCTCATCAACGTCAGCATGGGCAATCCCTACGCGACGCCGCACATCATTCGCCCCTTCGAGTATCCGCCGCCGGACGGCTATCAGACGCCGGAACATCCGCTGATCGGCGTCGCGCGGCACTTCCGCCTCGCCGCCGAATTGCAGCAGGCGTTTCCGTCACTGGCGATGGTGGGCAGCGGCTACAGCTACTTGCAGGAGTACCTGTGTCATGCGGGAGCGGCGAACGTCCGCGCTGGCCGCATCCGCTTCGTCGGCGTCGGACGCGCGGCCCTGGCGCAGCCGGATTTCACGCGCCAGTTGCAGGAGAATGGGCGCCTCGACCGCAAACGTGTCTGCCGGACGTTCAGCTACTGCACGGCCCTGATGCGCGCGAAGCACAACGAACTGGGCCAGTTCGCGACGGGCTGTCCGCCGTTCGACAAGGAGGTGTACAGTCTCATCTGGGATGAAGCGAAAAAGCGCTAGTTGTTATCCGAAATGCACGATCCGATAGATGATGGCCGCGATCAGGGCCACCTGCATGAAGACGATGAACCAGAAGAAGATGCGAAAGCTCCCCTTGATCGTCTTGTGTCGAAACGTCCGCATGCCGGCGTAAGCGCCGAGACTGCCGCCGGCGAAGGTGAGGCCATGCAGCACCACCTCGGGGACTCGGCTGGCCGTGGCGCGAGCCCGTCTCTTGTCGAAGCCGTAGTAGGCGAATGCCACCACGTTGACGCTCAGAAGCCAGGCCGCGACATAGAGCGCCCAGTTCGCTCCCGGACGGAAAAGCAACAACAGCAGTCCCGCCCCCAGCAGCGACAACAGCAGCGCGACTCCACCATGATAGGTCCGCGGACGCATCGGTCGTTGAACTCCTGGGGACCGGGTTGCCGCTTGCGGCTTTGCAGAAAGACCGCTAAGCCGCAAGCGGCAAGAGGGGCTTAACTGCCGTGCGTCGCCAGCGCCAGCGCCATCAGACAGCCCTGGTAGAACTCCGGCAGATCGACGTATTCCTCGATCGTGTGAATGTTGTGCTGGCCGGCCCCGAACGTCACCGTCGGCACTCCCTTGCGGACGAGCCAGTTGGCGTCGAGTCCGCCGTTGCCGATCCGCGTCGATGGCTCGAAACCGGCCTCGCGCGCTGCCGCCATCGCATGCTTCACCACGGCCGATCCCTCCCGCAACTGGAAAGGATGATAGTCGAGCCGCGAATAGAATTCGACCTTCGCCGTCTTGCCCTTGTGATCCTTGACCTTGTCGCGCGCCTTGGTGAACGCATCGCGATAGGCCTTCGTGATCAGCTTGACCACGCGCGGATCGTGACTGCGGCTCTCGCCGAGAATCTGGGCGTAATCGGTCACCACGTTCGTCGCCTCGCCGGCACTCAGGCCGTCGATGCCGCCGAAGCTGCCGACGTTCGACGTTCCCTCCATTCCCGGCTTCTTGATCTTGCCGAACCAGCCCTGCCGATAGACGTCCGCCAGCGCCAGGCTCGCGATCATCGACGCGGAGATGCCTTCCTCGGGATGAACGCCGGCATGAGACGCCCGGCCGAAGATCTCGACCTCCCAGCGCTCCGCGCCGACGGCTCCAATCGTGAACTCCTCGGCCTTTTGGCCATCGACGTTGAAGCCGATCGTCGGGTTGCCGATATCGTCGAGGCTGACGTAGCGCGCACCCCACAGCCCGCTTTCCTCGCGCACCGTGAACAGCAGCGTCAGCGGCGGATGCGGGAACTGATACTCAAGCAGCGTCGCGGCGAGGGTGGCCAGGACGGCGACGCCGGTGCGATTGTCGCCGCCGAGGGCCGTCTCGGTCATCGACACGATGCGGTTGCCGCGCCGCTCTGGCTCGGCCCCGGAACAGAGCGGGACCGTATCGAGATGCGTCACGAAGAGGAGCCGGGGACCAGGACGATTGCCCGGCAAATTGACGATCAGGTTGCCGCTCTGGCTCGGCAGGTTGGCATCCTCTTCGATCTGTGCCTTGGCGTTGTCAAACTTGATGTCGGTCTTGGGCACGCCGGATTCGACGAGGTCGCGCGACACCGAGTCGGCAACACCTTTTTCCTGTCCGGTAATACCCTCGATCGACAGGAAGCGGATGAGCCGGCTCAGGGCCTGCTCCTCGTTGACCTTCAGTTCCAAAACGGGCATCACGTCGAACTCCTCTCCGGATCGCTAACCGGTAACTTCACAACGAGCCACGACCGCAAGGGAGCGGCTTCTTCAAACCGCTCCCTTGTGGTCGCGGCTCGCCAGCGAAACAACGGGGACAGTCAATCGCCAGGGTGCCTCATCGCCGTCCGTCGGGACGGCCCGGCCCTCGCGGCGCAGTTTCTCCAGGCCGGCCAGCACCTGCCAGCGGGCCAGCGGGCGCAGTTTCTCGGGCAGGCCATCGTACAGTCGCTCCGCCAGTGTCGCCGCGCTCGCGGGACCTTCGCCCAGGATGGCCAGCAACTCCTGCTCGCGTTTCACTCGATGAGCGAGGGCGTCTCCGATCAGGGCGCGCGGCTTGATGCTCGCCGAGCCATGAGCCGGCAACAACATGCGGATATCGAGGGTCTGCACGCGCCGGAGTGTCTCCAGATAGACGCCAAGGTCGCCGTCGGGAGGGGCGATGACGACTGAGGAGAGCGTCGAGACGATGTCGCCGGCCAGCAGCAGACGATAATGCGGTTCGTAGAAAGCCAGATGGTCGGCCGTGTGGCCGGGCGTGTGCAGCGCCTCCAGATGCCAGGGACCGCTGCCGTCGGGCGACTGTCCCAGTTCGAGGCGGTCTCCCTCGACCAGCGTGCGATCGATGCGAAATTGACCCTTGAGCAAACCAGCCGTCAGCGGGTGGGCCAGCACGGGGACGCGATAGCGCTCGACGACCGCCGCGACGCCGCCGACATGATCGGGATGATGGTGCGTCACGACCACGCCCGCAAGCTGTTGCCCGGCCAGGAGGACGTCGAGGGCGTCGAACAGGCGCTGCTGTTCGTCGGGTTCGTGAGCGCCGGGATCGATCAGCCAGCGGACGTCCGTGCCGGCCAGGAAGGCGTTGGTGTACGTCGTCGGCGGCAGACCGACGGTCTTGAGGGGCAGCATCTGAAGACCGGGCGCGAAGCAGATCGGCGGGATGGCGCCGGTTCCGAGATGGGCCAGCAAAGGCTCAAGCCGAGCCGGCAAGTCGAGAATGGGAACGCCTCGAATCAGTTCGAGGAGCGTCAGCGTCGGCGGAGTGAGGAACGATCGTCCTTGTTTCCAGTCGTCGATGAGGTCGCCAGGCGTGGCCCAGAAGCCGTCGCTCAGTTCGCCGGGCCAGACGTCGGCGGTCTGACCCTCCGGCATGCGCGCGACGAAGAAAGCGGTGTCGAAACGAAACGGCGAGAAAGGCGGCGTCACCAGGGAGCCGGTGGCGATCAAATCATGCTCATCGAGGTGAAGGCGTTCGCTCGTGAGGAAGTCGCCGAACGAGAGCCGGCCAGCGAGCAACTCCCGGCGAGCATCATCCCACTTGCCCGAGACGACGGAGCCATCGGCACGGCGCGCCAGAAGGACGCCGGTTTCCTCAAAGAGCTCGCGGGCGGCGGCCTGGCGGCGCGGATCGGGTCCGGCGTCTTCGGGAGCGACCTTGCCGCCGGGAAAGGCGAGATAGCCGCCGAAGAAGCGCAGGTTATCTGCGCGGCGGACGAGGAAGACC
>JBBRIK010000606.1:0-4618 GCA_038221045.1 Gemmatales bacterium | reverse complement strand
CATCGGCTGAAGCTCGATGAGGCTCCCGCGGCCTACAAGACGTTCCGCGACAAGAAGGACGGCTGCATCAAGGTGGTGCTGAAGCCTTGAGGCCGGGGACTGGCACACACGGTCTTGCTGAGCGAGCCATAATGAGCGCTCAAGACTTGACAAGCGTTCGCGAGTAGCCGAGGCGGCGGACGCCGAACCGCTACTCCGTTGAGCGGCGGGCGGAATGAGGCCGTGACAGGTGCTTGGTCGCCGCACGGATGCTTGGCGAGGGTTAAGAGTCATCGACCCGGTTACAGAGCGTTCGTGTCGCAGCACACGAAACCAACGATCAACAACGAAGGGGCAGGCCACCCCCCTGCTACCCACTTCCCGTTGATTGTCGGACGCACGGCGCTGTATAACCCGCTGTGCGGCTCGACGTCTCCTTCTGACGGACGGGCCGAGCGCCCGCACCGGCAAGGAGGCCCGACCCATGCGCGCACGCCACGTCAGTCTGCTATTCCTGCTGTTCGCCGCCTTCCTTACCCTATCGCTGACCCACGGTCAGGAACGACCCAGCGCGCCGCCGGTTTCGCCTCCCGGCACCCTCGTCGCCGCGCCCCGGCCGCAGGCCATCGATCCCAATCGGCTGGAGGGCGCGCCGCGCCAGTTCTTCCTCGGCGCCCAGCGCGGCGCCGAATGGCTGTCGCGCATGAACGGAGTCAACGGCCTGTTCCTGAATGGCTGGATTCCGTCGCTCAATGCCCCGCTCGAAGGCGACCACTTCCTGCGCCACGCCGGCGCCGCCTTTGCCCTGGCCCGCGCCGCCCGCCTCACCGGCGAGGAGCGCTACTGCGCCTGCGCTACGCGCGCCCTCCTGACGCTCCTCGATCAGGCTGACGCCGTGGACACGGCCACGCAGGTTCGCCACACCCGGCTGCCTTCGATGGTTCTGAACCGTCTCGGCTCGGCCGCCCTGTTGGTGCTGGCCATCAACGAATTGCCCGAGCCGAAGCCCGACCTGCTGGAGAAGTCCGAGCAACTCTGCAATTACATCCGCCGCCAGGTTCGTACTGACGGCTCGCTGGCCTGCGGCGATCGGATCGCTGACGGCCGTTTCGGCGCGGAAGAACCCGACGACGCCAACCTCTACCCCGGCGCCGCCCTGTACGCCCTGACGCGCAGCGCCCGCCTCCGCCCCGCCGACTGGAAGCTCGCGCTGGTGCGCAACGCCCTCGCCCACTACCTCCCGCGCTGGCGAAAACAGAAGGATCTGCCGTCCGTAACCTCGCAGACGGCCGCGTACGCCGAGGCCTACCTGCTGACGCACGACCGGGCCTACGCCGACGCCGTCTTCGAGATGAGCGACTGGCTGACCGGCCTGCAATACGACATCTACAACAACAATCGGCATCCGGAATGGGTGGGCGGTTTCCGCGGTTGGGCGGAAGGTCGGGCCGTCGAGACCGCGCCGACGGCCCAGTCCGCCGAGTGCGGCGAGGCACTGGCGCTGGCCTGCCGTGTCGCGCGCCAGACCGGCGACGACAAGCGCCTCGCGGGCTACGGCGATTCGCTGCTCGCCTGCCTTCAGTTTCTCACCTTCCTGCAATACGCGGAAGCCAACACGACGCAGTTCGTCCCCGGCTACCGCGACCGGCTGATCGGCGCCTTCCATGCTTCCACGCAGGACGGCACGCTGCGCATCGATCACACGCAGCACGCCGTCTCGGCCATGGCGCTGTTCGTCGAAGTGACGCGCTAGCGGATTTCATTCCGGCGGTCCGTAGCCGGTCCGCACGCCGGGGCTTAACTTCACGCCTTGTTCTTTAGGCGGAGCCGCCTGGATAGCGGTGCTATTGGTCTTCTCCGAGGACGGCGCTTCAATAGTGAGCTTGACCGACTTGGGCGGATGACGAGAGTCCCACCATATTTCCAACAGATTCGTTACCGGCGCCGCGATGAACAGGGCGTAGTACGGGGCATGAATCTCCCGGAACAGGCGCAACACCGTTTCCACCACGGCGACGAAGACCGCGACGGCGCACTGCCTACCCTTCGTCCGCGTCGTCGATTTCGGGTCGGTAATCATGAAGAACATGAACAACTGGTAACTTGGCGCCGTGAGCAGGGCGATTTCGCTGACCCACAAAGAGCCGGTGAGACGGCTGCGCAGCAAGGAGAGGACGACGAACGCCGCCGCGTAGGTCAGTGTGATGTGCAGGCGGCCGAGACTCAACAGGATCAGCGAGCCAAGACACCAAATGATAATTACGGGCCACCACTCGTTGCCCCACTGCTGACTCAGAGGAGCCACCGCCTGGGGCAGCAAGAACAGGAGGACGCTTACTCCCAGGTTCGACGGATTCCAAAGGTGTCGGTCATTAATTCGCAAGGCGTACTTGGACGAAATGGACAGGAGACTGCACAGAACATACGGCCACAAATAGTTGTCCAGGGAACGCACCAGAATCCCAACACTGATACCGGTAACGTAGGCGCTGGCGAGGTGTGGCCAACGGCCCGTCGCAACTCGGCCGAGGGCCATTTCCATCAAGATGCTGGAGAGAATCGCCAGTCCGGTGGCCCAATAACTTTCCAGAATCCCAAACCAGAGTTGGCCCACCGTGAGGATGCCGGTGATCAGAATGGGCGCCAGGAAGCGCTTGTCCACGCCCAACACCCGGCCCACTTTGGGCGCCGGCCGGGCGGGCGCCGTCGGGATGCTGGTGCTCATTCGGACTCCTTGACCTTGTGGCAAACGCCGGCCTTCGGGGTGAGAATGGTTTGCGTGTGTCCAGAGGGCCACTGGATGACGGCGCGCTCGATGCGGTCTTCCTTGCCCAGCCCAAAGTGCACGCGCCGCTGGTTTTGCGAGGCGAAGCCGTTGCCGCCCGACACCTCCTGGACCTGCACCTGTTTGTTCCAATATAACCGCACCTGGGCGCCGATAGCGCTGCGGTTGCTCTTCGTCCCCTCAAGCTCGAACTGAATCCAGTGGTTCTCCGGCACGACCGTATTCTTGTACACGAGCAGCGGCCCCTTCTGGTTCGCCACCACCACGTCAAGGCAGCCCCGGTTCCACAGATCGACCAGGGCGACGGCCCGCCCGTCATAGGTGTCGCCGACGCCTACCGCTCGGCAGACGTCGTCGAACTTGCCGTTACGGTTCAGCCAGAGGCACTTTTGCTGATAGCCGCCAAGACTTCGGCCCTTCATCGCCGGCCATTTTTTCGCGTCGATGATGATGTCTTTGTGCGCACCAGCGATCAGGGAGTAGTCGTACCAGTAGGTGGCGTTACGGTCGGCGGAGATGTAACCATTCGTCAGGAACAAATCCACGAGGCCGTCATTGTTCAAATCGCCGAACTGCGTCCCCCAGCTCCAGCCGCCCAATTCGACGCCCAGGCTGCCCGCCAGGTTCCGATAGCGCGTCTGCTCCTTGGTTTTCCCCGATTCCGGCACCCACAGGTTGTTGCCCTGGAGCAGGATGCCCACCTCCGAGATGTTACTGACGTAGATGGAGAAACGGCCCTGGTTGTTGACGTCGCCGAAGCTGACACTCATCCCGCTCTTGGAACGCTCGCCCACGCGGTTTTGGCTGCCGATCTCGACGAACTTCTTGCCGCCCTCGTTGGCGAAATACTCGTTGACGCCATAATCGTTGGCCAGCACCAGGTCGGGATAGCCGGTGCCGCGCAGGTCGGCCGCTGCCACTCCAAGTGTCCAGCGCTTGCTGCGAATGCCCATCTTCTCCGTGACATCCTCGAAGGTGCCGTCGCCCTTGTTGCGCAGCAGGTATTTGCGGCCGCCGTTGTTGGCGTACTGGAAACTCTCCGGCATGATCTCCGTCGTTTTCAGCTTGGCGAGGTTGACGTCGTCGGGCCAGTAGCCGGCGATGAACAGGTCGAGGAGGCCGTCGCCGTCGAAGTCCAACCAGACGGCGCTGTTGGCGTTCACCCAGGCGGGGAGCTTCGCCTTCTCGGTGACGCGCGTGAAGCCCTTGCCCTTGTCGTTGTGGAACAGTTCGGGCCGGCCCCACTTGTAGACGAGCAGATCCTCGTAGCCGTCGTTGTCGAAGTCACCCCAGACGGCGCCCATGCAGACGCCGGTGCCGGGTTGGTTCAGGTCGGCGACGCCCATCTTCTCGGCCACGTCCTCGAAGGTGCCGTCGCCCTTGTTGCGGTACAGGCGGTTCTTGCTGCCCTCGGTGCTATTAATCACGTACAGGTCCGGAAGTCCGTCGCGGTCGAAGTCCACCACCGAAACCGAGGCGCCCATCGAGGCGATGATGGGCGCGATTGGGTCGAGCTTGGGATCGAGCTTGGGCGCCTCGTGGGTGAAGTCGATGCCGCTCTGCTTCGAGACTTCTTCGAGATAAAAGCCGTAACGTTCGAGCGCCGCCTTGTGGTTCAGCCGCTCGGTTTCGGACGGCCGGTTCCCCGGTACGAAGTGGCGAAGGACGAAGACGCTGCCCAGTAGGCTGAAGAATACGCAGAGGAAGCCGCATTGTTTGACGGGACCGGAGAGCATGGTCTACCTCCCAGTAGTGTCGCCGTTGAGGAGCCGCGGCGGGAGAGAACGGGTTTGAAAACCCAAAATAGTGGGGCGGTCACGAATAAAGCAGAAAAAATGTGGGGGGCCAGAAAAA
>JBBRIK010000605.1:0-4629 GCA_038221045.1 Gemmatales bacterium | reverse complement strand
CAGGCGAGATTGCCACCGACAGCTTCACCTACACGATTTCAGACGGTCACGGCGGCATCTCCTCGGCCACGGTGACAGTCATCATTCACGGACAGAACGATGCGCCGGTCATCCACGACAGCGACCTGAACCGCAGTGCCGCCTCGATCTCCGAGAACGATTCCGTGGCTCTGAGCGGGTCATTCACCGATTCGGATTCGAGCGATCCCCATACGATCCTGGTCACCTGGGGTCCCGGTGAAGCCAGCACCACTCTCACTCTGGCCGCCGGCGTCTTCACCTTCAGCGTCGGACACCAGTACCTCGACGACAATCCGACAGGTTCTCCCTTCGATTCGTATCCCATCAGTGTCATCGTGATGGATGCAAGCGCCAGCGCTTCCGCAGGCACCACCGTGACGGTAAACAACGTCGCGCCCGTGGCGGCGCCCATTGTGGGTCCGCCCAAGGGCGTCCCTGGTCAGCCCCTCTCGTTCTCCAGCAACTTCACTGACGCCGGGACGAATGACACACACACGACCCGCTGGGAAGTCCGAAACCTCCAGAACCGGGTCGTTGCTACCGGGACGGGAACGAGCATCTCATTCACACCGCTTGTCCCCGACACCTACACGGTTTTTTTCACCGTTACCGACGACGATAGCGGCAGCACCTCGGTAAGCAAGACAGTCCGCGTCAGCGCCGTCGCCATCGCACTCGGCTGCGGCGACCCGACGACCCTGCTCATCGGCGGCACCTCGACCGACGATCGGATTCGTGTCATCCCGCAGGGGCACGCGGGCGACGTCAAGGTCCTCGTCAACGGTGTGGATCAGGGTATCTTCACGGGTTCCAGTTTTACTTCGATCGTGATCTATGGACAGGCAGGCAACGACGACATCGAAGTGGCTGACAGCATCGCGAAACCGGCGTGGCTGTTCGGCGGCGATGGCAATGACCGGCTCAGGGGAGGCTCTGGTCCCAATGTCCTGCTCGGCGGCAAGGGAGACGACCGGTTGGAGGGCGGCAAGGCCCGCGATTTACTGATCGGCGGCGCGGGCGCCGACCGGCTCGTGAGCGAGGCCCAGGATGACCTCCTGATCGCTGGAATCACGATGTTCGAGACAAATGAAGCAGCCCTCTGCGCCGTCATGGCCGAGTGGACGTCGCAGCGGAACTACTCCACGCGCGTTGCCAATCTCCGGGGCGACGGGATTGGGCCGCGCGCGAATGGAGACTACTTCCTCGAAACAGTCGGCATCCACGCCACTGTGTTCGACGACAGCGCCCGAGACGTGCTGACCGGTGGCGCGGGACTCGACTGGTTTTTCGCCAACCTGGAGGGGGGCGTGAAGGACGTCCTCGCTGGCTTCCACGGCCTGGAACTGGTGGACGAACTTCGCTGAAGAACGCGAAACATGGTCGGGAACCGACATTAGCACTCTCCATGATGGCGACAACGTCGAGGAGGCCGATCGCCCGCTCCTCGAACTTCGCCCCGGCAGCGCTCGCGCCGTCGGCGATGCCTTTCATCTCTTCGAGGAACTCGCGGTGCGAGGGACGATCCACGAACACATTCAGAATCCATTCCGTTTTCTCCGGATTCCGCTGGCTGGTCTCTCGCTCCTGATTGATGATGGGGGAGAATGACGCTGACTTCCCCCATCCCTTGACCGAGTGAAGCAGCCCGGCTTCGACCCAGGAGTTCCAGGCGTGGCAGCCGACGAACGGAAATATCTGACCGATCCGGAGGCGTTCCGGGACGTGAGCCGGGGAAACCCGAGACCGCACACGCTCAAGGGCGACGACCTCGTCAAGGCCCGGCTGACGCCGGAGACCTGGCGGTTGGAGATCGTCAGCGACGGCTCCAGCAAGCTCGACAGGCCGCGCCGGCTGGAGGATAACAGCGCGATCGCTCTGCCGGCCCTGCTCGAACTCGGCAAGAAGCACGGCGTCAAGTTTCTCAAGGCGATGCAGTGTCTGAACATCGCTCAGCCGCTGGGGCAAGGGCTGTGGGAAGGAGTGCCGCTCCGCGACGTGTTGAGGCTCGCCGGCAAGGTTGACAAAATTCGGCGCGTCTACTGGTGGGGCTTTCACAACAACGACCCAAAGCAGCGGTTCCAGTCGTCGCTGGGCTACAACCAGGTGATGGAGACGCCGCCGGGCGAACTGCCGGTGTTCGTCGCCTATCGGCTCAACGGCAAACCGCTGTCGCTGGAGCGCGGCGGGCCGGTGCGAATGCTCGTGCCGTGGGCGCACGGGTTCAAGTCGATCAAGTGGCTCCAGCGCATCACGCTGACACACGACTTCAAGGCAAACGACACCTACGCCGACGCCAACAACGATCCGGACTCGTACCTGAAAACCATGGCCCGCATTGATGACGGCCCGGAAAGTTTCAAGGCGGGCGAGGACGTCGTCATTCGTGGCGTTGCGGTTGCCGGCTGGGGCGGCCTGAAGCGCGTCGAATACTGGCTGCGTCCCGAGACCGGGAAGCACGGCGATCTTCCGGACGATGATCCCGCCTGGCTGACCGCGAAGTGGCTGCCCTGCCGGATCGAGCCGCCGCCGAAGGAGTGGGGCGGCAGCCTGCCCGACGGCGTCATGCCGAAAGACGTCTGGGGGTTCGATCCGGCGAGCGGCCAACCGAAGGAATGGCCACTTCGCTACAGCCTCGTTGCCTGGAACGTGACGCTGAAAGAGTTGCCGGCGGGCGCTTACGAATTCCGCGTCCGCACCATCGACCAGAATGGATTCGCTCAGCCCGAACCTCGCCCCTATCCCAAATCGGGCCGAAATGAGATTCAATACCAACCGATTCTGGTGATGAGACGGTAGTTCTCCTGTGTGCGATTGTCCAATTCGCCCGGCGAGCGGGGCCAGTAATGGCCCCGGTAGTTCGTCAGGTGGTGTCGGAGGATCGTTGAAAATCCTCGAAAACCCTCAAAATTTCTCGAGAATTCTGGCGAAAAGCAGGCTCGTTCAACGATGCTAAGACACCACCGTTCGTCAAACCGGGGCCATTACTGGCCCCGCTCGCCAATCCAGCACAGTAGAAGTAGGAAGTGGCTCTTTAGCGAGGGAGTATCCCTGACACTCGCGGCGATCTGCAAGTCGCTAACCGGCACAAGAGTTGCACTATTGTTCCCACCTCACTAATCTGGAAGAGGCAAGTCCTTGCTCGCCTGGGAGACACTGCGATGAGAAAAATGATTCTGCTCGTTCTGCTCATACTCGCGTTCGCCGCTCCTGGCCCTGTTGCGGCCCAGCGTGGATGGGACCGCCCAGGTTTACGCCGGCTCCCGGTCGTCGAGGTTCCGAACCTCTCCGGCACCTGGTACATGCATGGCGACCCCAATCTCCCCACCGAAATCGTTCAGCGCAGGCTGGACGGCCGCGCTTTGTTTATCAACGAACATGGCGACGAAGCAGGGGCAGAGATTCAAGGCGATAGAGTCTGGATACCCGAATGGAACGACGGACCCCGTAGAGGCCTCGTCGGGTACATCCGGGGCAACAAGATCGTCTGGCCCAACGGCACCTACTGGTCGCGCTCGCCGGGCAGGTGAGCGAAGCCTCGCGCCAATGAGACTGAAAACGGGGGCATTCATGGGGAAGATCGCCATGAATGCCCCCGTTCTTTACTTGATGTTCAAATGAACATCGAAAGCCGTCATTTCCCGCCCTTCAGTTCCGCAGGCAGGGGATAGGCCGTCTCACCGGTGGCTGCCCACTCGACGCCGCGAATCATCAGCACCTTGAAACCCGCGCTCTGCATGGCTTCCACGTCGTGGCCCAGCACGTTGTGATAGACTCGTCCCTTGCCGTAGTGCGCCACCCACACCATCGCCTCGTGCTTGTCGGTGTTCTTGGGATCCTTCGTCCTGTCCGAATAGGCCGTGGCGAGGACTTCGCTGCCGGGCAGCATCACCGAGTTCTGATACAGTTCGTCGCGGCCATGTTTGAACTCCTTGATGCCGTGCGTGATCGGATGGTCCTTGCGGATCGTCACCGCGAACTCGTGCATCTTGCCGTGGTTGCCCTGCTTCCGCCAGCCGCCGGCGATGATCTTCTCGAACTCCTGCTCAAAAGGCGAGTTGCCGGTGAAGGCTGAGGAGGCGTGGTGATAGACGACCAGCCCCTTGCCGCCTTGCACTGCGTCCCGGAAGGCTTTCTTGTTGTCCTCGCTCCAGACGCTGGCCGGGTTGTCCTTGGCCCCCTTGGGAGTGTTGCGGTAGTTGAGCAGCAGGACGTCATAGCGGGCCAGGTTGTCCGGCGTCAGGTCCTTCGACGGCGATTCAGTCACATCGACCTTGTGGCCGGCCTTCGTCAGAAGCTCTTTCAGGAAGGGTGTGGTCTCCTGCCATTTATGCCCGTGATCGCCCGTGATGATCAGTACCTTTACTTCTTTCGCCGTTGTGGGAGAGGCTCCCGCGAGCGCGAGGACGCATGCGGCAGCAAGGGTCAGTGGTCGATAGCCCATGATGATTCTTCCTTGGTGTAAGCGTAGGGTGCCCGGACATTTGGGTGCCGCTCAGGGTTGTTGAATGATCGTAGCGTTGCGCGGCTGTGGATACAAACTATTCTCACCGGGAGGAAACGGAGTCGGTCCTCGACGAACCCGACATGCACGCGAGTTGGGAAGGGTCG
>JBBRIK010000604.1:0-4629 GCA_038221045.1 Gemmatales bacterium | reverse complement strand
AACCCCTTACGCTTGCAGGTTCTGCAACATCTCGCGCTTCGAGACCAGTCGCTGGCCTCGACACTCATCGATGTGCAGCGCCTTGAGCAAGCGACGACGTAACTCGCCCTGCATGTTCTCGATGGCACTCGAGGCCGTGCTGGGCAACGTAATGGTCCCGCCGGCCCGGCGATCATGACCGCCGGCCCGGCCGAGATTGCCGACGACGTTCTTGAGCATCTCGCCCGCCTGGGCGTTCTCGACGGCCGCCCGCACCGACAGGATCAACTTGTCCTGATAGACGCCGGCGCACACCGCCCAATCGACCTGCTCGAAGCGAATCAGGAAATCGACCACCTCGGCAGCCAACTCCGGCTGCGGCAACTCATTCACCCAACTGATAATCAGACGATCGTAGATGAATGAACTTTGCAGCGCTTGCAGCAGACACTCGAAATGCGTCTGCGGCAGGCGGGCGTTGCGGATTCGCGCCAGGAGGTCCTTGTTAGCCAGCGGATAGAGGAACTGCAAGGCGCGATCATCCAGCGGCCCCGCCTCGCGCGGATAGCCCGAGACTTCCGTCTCGATGCCATACAGCAGTCCCGTGGCCAGCCGCGCCGGCACCGTGATGCCCTGTTCGATCAGGTAACTGGTCACCACCGAACAGGTGGCCCCCAGACTGCGGCGCACATCGATGAACGGCACGCCTTCGAGATCGCCCTTGGTATCGTGATGATCGATAACGGCGTAGAGCGGAACACTGGCGTCGAAACTGTGCCGGCCGGTGTTCGGCTGGCTATCGACCATGACCAGCGCCTCGCCCTCCTCGAACTTGATTTTGCTGATCGAATGCAATTCGAGATTCAGCAGATCGACCATGGCCTTGTTCTCGGCCCGGCTGATCAGACCATCTCGCGTTAAACGGGTCGGAATCCCGAGACAGTTTTCGACAAGGTGCGCCAGACCCATCATGCTGCCAAGACTGTCCGGGTCGGGATGCACATGCGAGACGAAGGAAACCGAGCTGAATTGCGACAATCCGTCCAGAAAACGGTCGGAGCGTTGCGTCATCGTAGCTCGTCCATTCGTTTCGACTTCGGCGCTTCTCCGCGCCATGGCTTGTAGACCTCCAGAGGATTCGGAAATCGCCGTCCCTGACACTGTACAATTATACGGTACCTCAAGGAATCCGCCAAGAGGCCCCTCCACATCACTTTCGTCCCTCAGCCATTATGAGAGTGCAAGGAGCGCGCCGCTCTCGCTTCAATCAATCCATACCCTGTTTTCGCGTCGCTCGCCATCGTTGCCGTCTTATCCTTCATGGCCCGTGTTCCGTGCGTGGGCAGAAAATCGTCTCAACGCCTCAGAGCGAGGGCAAAATACGCCGTTTGCCCGAGGCGAAAAGCTTGCCTATCCGAATCGGGAAATAGACGAGAAGCGATGGAGGAACAGCGCGCGGGGATGGTCGCGCGGCATAGAATGAGGAGGCCAACTGATGGCGCCGGTTCCGGCACAACTCCTCTCGTGTCTGCACCCTGACCGCCGGGACCGGCGTCTCCCTTCTCCCTTTTCAGGGATCCGGGTTGGTTGCTCGAACGAACGAAACCACCTTCACTCATATGTGTGAGGACGGTCGTCCTCCCTACCATTCTCGGAGAAGGCTACATGACAGGATGCCAGAGCCTGAACTGCGCCCACTTCCCCGGACTGCCGACCTCCCAGACGGTGCTGCCGCCGGAGGAACTGTCTCAGTTCGAGTACACGAGCCATTCGCGATCCGAGGGGGAGTTTCTACTGGATGAAGAGACTCACTCTATGGATCACTGGCTCGACCTGAACGCCTGAACCGGAATATCCGAGCTTTCCGGTCTACAGAGATCCTAGCTTGCGAAGCCCCCTCCCGCAAGAGGGTGGCCAACCTGGGTGAATTCGCAACACCCTCGGACGCGCGGTTGAGAAACGCAGCGAGCCTCCGGCGCCGTTCGCTGGAGGCTCGCGTTTTCAAGAGTACGAAGAGCGAATTGTCGATCACGGCGACGATCGAGGAGCAGGCGCTGTCTCTGTCACTTCGAGTTCGTTGCGGACGATGAAGACGCCTGGCGTCAGGCGCAAGACCGCCTCCGCGAGCCGGCGTTCCTGTTCCGAGGCGACACTTCCCCGCAAGACAACCGCGTCTCCCTGTTCCAGCGTCTGAATGCCTGCGCGCGAAGGCAGGGCCGACGAGCGCCCAATCAATTCCTGGAGATCGGGCCGAACGCGGACCGGTCCGAGGCTCCCCACCGACGTCTGATAGGCGACGGCACGGCTGCCAAGGGCGGCAGAGCCGCTGCTCGAACCGAGTCCACCGCCAAGCCCACCTCCGAAACCGCCTGCGGCTCCGCCGGCGTTGCCGAAACCTCCCGCTGAGCGATTGGTTCCCGTGCCCGAGCGGTTCGTTCCCGTGGCCCCGATGCCTCCCTGGGCGCCCATGCGAGAGCCGCCCGCTGTGGCTCCGAACTGAGAACTGGTCGAGGCGTTGTTGTACAGCAGGGTTCCAAAAGTGGGTTTGCCCGACGACATGGCACTTGCACCGCCGGCGGCCGCAGTCGTCGGGATCCCGATGGACAGGGGATTGACATAATAAGAACCCATGAAACTCGTGGTGCCGTAGCCGGACCCACTGCTTCCGGGAGTGATCTGCTGGCTGAAACTTCCCTGCTGTCCTAATCCACCTGAATTACCGAGAGCGCCGAGGCCGCCTTGCAGCGCCTGGCCTCCCTGGAATGACTGGCCGCTCGCGCCGCCGCCGCCACCTCCGAGACCTCCCCCCGCACCGCCGCCGAGGCCCCCGCCAGCGCCGCCGCCAAGACCACCGCCCCCACCCAGACCGCCACCAGCGCCGCCGGCTCCTCCCGTAGCGCCGCCCCGAGTCTGAGCGGACGAGGAGGCCACGCACCCGAGCAACACCAGCCCGGTCAGTGCCGCCGTGAGTATCCCACTTCGCTTTGCGTTCATGATCGTTCGCCTTTCCAGCCCGTATCGGAGGATACGATCGTTCTTATCTTCAGTATCGGTTCGAGAGACTATTCTGAATAAATCATTGACAGCGAGTCGAGAAGTTGCCAAGAGAGAATTTCCGAAATCGATCGCTTTCTGTTGATTGAACCCCGCGCGATCCGCGGAGACTCGCGCCCGAGAGACCAAAATGGCCGTTCATCACCTGGCGACTTTCTCCTGTGACGCCACGCCTCCCGCCGGCCATCCTCTCTGTGGAGGCTGGATCGAGCCGGTTCGCGTCATCGACGATCCCCTCTGGACTCGCGGTATCATTCTACTCGGATCCGGAGCGCCCATCGTCCTGTGTGCCGTCGATTGGTGCGGTCTGCGCAACGAGGCCAACCGCGTTTGGCGAGAGGCGCTGGCCAAGGCCGCGCACACGACGGCGGATCGTGTCACCGTCCATTGCATTCATGCACACAACGCGCCATTCGCCGACGTCGAGGCCCAGAAGTTGATCGACACCGTTCCCGGCGCGCCGCCCTCACTCGATCTGAAATTCTTCCACCAGGCGGTGAGCCGGTCAGCCGAGGCCGTGAAGGCGAGCCTGGCGAAGACGGTCAAGGTGACCCACCTCGGCACCGGTCTGGCGAAAGTGGAGCAGGTGGCGTCGAATCGCCGCGTACTCGGAACAGACGGCAAGGTTAAGTTCACGCGGACCAGTGCCACGAAGAACAAGGAGGCGCGCGACGCGCCGGAGGGGCTGATCGATCCGTGTCTGAGGACGCTGAGTTTCTGGGAGGGCGACAAACCCCGTGCAGCCCTCCACTATTATGCGACGCATCCGATGAGCTATTACGGAGACGGCCGGGTGACGAGCGACTTTTGCGGTCTGGCCCGGCAGAAGCGTCAGGCCGACGACGAAAACGTCTTTCAGGTCTACTTCACCGGCTGTGCCGGCAATGTCACGGCAGGCAAGTACAACGACGGGGCAAAGGAGAACCGCAACGTGCTGCGCGATCGCATCTACCAGGCGATGAAGAGTGCCTGGGAGGCGACGAAGAAGCAGCCGCTGGCGGAGGCAGCCTGGAGGATGGAGGCGGTGAAGTTCTCGCCGCGCCGGGAGGCGTCGTTCGGCGAGGCGGCGAGCCTGGAATCGCTGAAGGACGCGAAGGCGGCGAAATCGAAACGCGGCAACGCGGCCCTGCAACTGGGCTGGCTCAAGCGGATCGACAAGCCGGTGGAGCTGACGTGTCTGGTGCTCGGCTCCGCTGTGGTGCTGCATCTGCCGGGCGAGCCGTTCATCGAGTATCAGGTGAAGGCGCAGGAACTGCGCAAGGACGCCTTTGTCTGCGTGGCGGGTTATGGCGACGGCGGCATGGGTTACATTCCGACAGACGGAGCGTTCTTTGAGGGCGGCTACGAGCCGACCGTCGCCCTGGCCGCGCCGTGCGAGGAGATGCTGACGAAGGCAATCGCGAAGTTGCTGGCGAAGTGAGCCGGACGCTCATGGCGTCCAGATCCGGCGTAGCTCCTCCGGGCTGGCTGCGGTCTTGATGGCCTGTCGAATGGCTCGGAGCATCTCCACGTCCGTCAGTTGACTAATTTCCGGCATGAGTTGGAGACCGGTCGCGCCGAACTTAAGTTCCAGCCCCAGGCTTTGTAAGGAAACAC
>JBBRIK010000603.1:0-4635 GCA_038221045.1 Gemmatales bacterium | reverse complement strand
GCGCGGCCGGCATGGGACGTGGTTCGTCGATCGAGAGGAGTAGCGGCAGCATGGACCGACGCAAGTACCTGACCCTGACGGGTGCCGGGACCATCGCAGCCCTCGCATCCGCCGCAGGCGTGCAACGAACTGTGAACGTGGCCAAGACTCGCTCTGCCGCCGCTCCTGACATCGTCCTGGGAATGTCGGCCGCGTTCAGGGGTGCTTCAAGGGGCCTCGGGATCGAGTTGTACCGGGGCTCCATGGCCTGCTTCGAGCAGGTCAACCGAGCCGGCGGCATCCAGGGAAGAAAGATCGTCGTCAAAGCCTACGACGACGGCTACCAGCCCCTTCCCACGATTGACAACACGGTCCGCCTCATCGAACAGGACGAACCGCTGCTATTGTACGGCTACGTCGGAACGCCCACCGTCACCCGCATGCTGCCGCTCTTGAAACTCTACAGCAATCGTTCGATCTATCTCTTCTTCCCGTTCACGGGCGCACAACCCCATCGACAGGCGCCGTACAGCGACTTTGTATTCAACCTTCGGGCGTCCTATTTCGAGGAGACGGCCGAGTTGGTCGATCGTTTTGTCGAGATCGGCAGGAAGCGAATCGGCGTCTTCTATCAAATCGATTCGTATGGACGAGGAGGCTGGGAGGGCGCGCGCCTCGCCCTGGCTCGACACAAGCTCCGTGTGGCCGGAGAGGCTACTTACAAGCGGGGGACCACTTATTCCGAAAGTCTTCGGCCCCAGGTGGACATCCTTCGCAAGACGGAACCGGACGCGATTATCAGCATCGGCGCCTATGCCGCCTGTGCGGCCTTCATCCGCGACGCCCGCGACGCGGACTGGGACGTTCCCATCGCCAACATTTCCTTCGTCGGCAGCAACAGTCTGCTCGCCTTGCTTCTCGGGACGAGCCGGACGCGCAGCAAGGACTACACCCGCGACCTCATCAACTCCGAGGTGGTTCCAAGCCACGACCGCACGGAACTGCGCGCGGTCCGCGAGTATCGCGAGCTGATGAAGGAGTACAATCCAAAGCCTCCCGCGGACCTCGTGGAAAGCGACTACAAGCCGCTCGCGAACAGTTATGTCGGTCTCGAAGGCTACCTCAACGCCACCCTGCTGGTACAGATCCTTCGCAAGATGGACCGGGGCATCGAGAGAAAGTTCCTCAAGGAGGCCGTGGAAAACGCCGGCCCACTCGAGTTGGGAATCGACGTTCCCGCGTCCTTCAGCGCCAGGAAGCATCAGGGCTTGAATCAGGTCTATTTCGGCACGGTCGAGGAGGGCCAGTTCGTCCAGCTCAAGGACTGGAAGAAGTGGAGCCAATGAAACGGTCGCCCCTATTACGAAAAACGCTTGCCACCCTCGTCTTCGTCTTTGGCGTCACGATGGCGGCGACGGCCGGTTCCACGGTCTGGCGGATGCGCGCCTACTTGACGGAGCAGTACGCGAGCAAAGGGACCGCCATCGCCGACAGCATTGCCAGTTCCAGTGTCGAGACCCTGCTCTTTCGCGACGTGTCCACCATTCAATCCACGATCGACCAGTTTCTGGAGATCGAGGGAGTCGCTTACATCGTTGTCGTCGATCCGGAAGACGAAGTCCTGGCGCATACCTTCTATCCCGTCCTCCCCGATGAAATGCGAACTCTCCAGCGACGTCCCCGCGAGACCCTCGTGCAGAATGTCACGATTGAGGGCCGCGGAGAGTTCCTGAGTGTTTCGTCGCCGCTTCTCGCCGGGAAGGTCGGTTACGTTCACGTCGGGATGGACCTGGGGCAAATCCGGTCGGCCATCTGGACGGCGGTCGCCAAACAATCCGCACTGATGCTGACCATTTTCGTCAGTTGCCTTCTGCTTGCCTACTCGCTGATGAACAAGCTCGTCGAACCCCTCAATCGTCTGACCGATTACGCGAACACACTCGCGGCCGGGGTTTCCCGGACCCCGGAGACGCGGACCTCCGATGCGGCAATTCAACCCATCACCGCCCGCACTGACGAGATCGGACAACTGGCACGGGCGTTTCAAGAAATGGTCCTCGAAGTGTCCGCCCGCGAGGCACAGTTGCGCACCGCCCACGATGAGTTGGAGAGGCGCGTGCGCGAACGAACCAACGAACTGGAGCAAGCCAACGCTCATTTGCAGGAAGAGATTGCCGTGCGCAAGGAAGCGGAAGACGAAGTCCGGGAGACGGCCCAGGAACTGGCGCGTTCCAACGGCGAACTCGAGCAATTCGCCTACGTCGCCTCGCACGATCTTCAGGAACCGTTGCGGATGGTCGCCAGCTATGTGGACCTCCTATCGCAGCGCTACAAGGAGCAACTCGACGAGAAGGCACAGCGCTGGATCGGCTTCGCGGTGGATGCGGCCACGCGAATGAAGCAACTCATCAACGATCTGCTGGAGTTTTCACGGGTCAGCACGCGCGGCAAAGAATTCGCGAAAGTGGACTGCGACAAGGTATTCAGCACGGTGCTGGCCAATCTGCAGCAGGTAATCCTGGAAAGCGGCGGCGCGGTCTCCAGGGGAGAATTGCCCGCCGTCCTGGGCGACGTCGTGCAAGTGACGCAGTTGTTTCAGAACCTCATCAGCAACGCCATCAAGTATCATGGACCGGAGCCGCCGCGCGTTTCCATCGAAGCCGTTCGCCAGGAGGACGTCTGGCAGTTCTCGGTCTGCGACAACGGCATCGGTATCGACTCGCAGTTTCACGAGCGGATCTTCGTGATCTTTCAGCGCTTGCACACGCGCACGGAGTATGCGGGGACCGGTATTGGGTTAGCATTGTGTAAAAAGATCGTCGAACGTCATGGCGGACGCATCTGGGTTGAATCGCAACCCGGACTAGGAGCAACCTTTCATTTCACTCTCCCGGACGTGAAGGAGACTCCCGATGGGGACGAACTCTCTCGGTAGGCCTGCCGTGATCTTGCTGGTGGAGGACAACCTCGGCGATGTGGAACTGACCCGCGAGGCGCTTGAAGAGGCCAAACTCCTCAACACGCTTCACGTCGTCCCGGATGGCATGGAGGCCCTTGCCTTTCTGCGCCAGCAGGGTCCGTATGCCAGCGCTCCCCGGCCGGACCTTATTCTGCTCGACCTGAACCTGCCGAAGAAAGACGGCCGGGAAGTACTCGCCGAGGTCAAGGCGGACCCTGCTTTGCGCATCATTCCGATAATCGTCCTGACGACCTCCAACGCGGATGAAGACATCCTGAAAGCCTACAAGCTCAACGCGAACTCCTATGTCCCCAAGCCCGTTGATTTCGCCGGGTTCGCCGCCGTCGTCCGTTCCATTCAGTGCTTCTGGTTCAGCGTCGTGGTGCTGCCTCCCAAGGAGTGATCCCATGATCGCTCACCCTCTGCGCGTTCTGCTGGTCGAAGACAATCCGGGAGATGCCTTCCTCATCCAGGAATATCTTGGAGGAAAGGAAAGCGCCTTCGTGTTGGAGCGCGTCGATCGGCTCTCGACTGCTCTGGATCGTCTGCAACGGGAAGTGTTCGACCTGCTGTTGCTCGATCTCTCTCTCCCGGACTCCCGGGGTTTGGAGACGTTTCGGCGCGTCCGGGGGCAAGCGCCGGCTCTGCCCATCGTCATCCTGTCCGGCCTGAGCGACGAGGTCCTGGCCACGCAGGCCGTCCACGAGGGTGCGCAGGACTATCTCGTCAAGGGACAGGTAGATGGTCCGTTGCTGGAACGGGCACTCCGCTACGCCATCGAACGCCAGAGGTACGATCGCGAATTGTTGCTGGCCCGAGAAGCCGCCGAAAGCGCCAACCGGGCCAAGAGCGCTTTCCTGGCGCACGTCAGCCATGAGATCCGGACGCCGATGAATGCCATCATCGGCCTGACCGAGTTGGTCCTCGACACCCCGTTGAACGCGGAGCAGCACGATTTCCTCCAGACAGTAAGGACGTCCGCCGAGTCGCTGCTGGGGGTCATCAACGACATCCTCGACTTCTCCAAGATGGAGGCCGGCAAGTTCGAGTTGGATCGGGTGGCTTTCAACCTGCGCGAACATCTGGACAACGTGATCGGCACCCTGTCCTTGCGGGCGCGTCAAAAAGGTCTGGAGTTGTCCTGTCATGTCGCTCCCGAGGCGCCCAAAACGATTGTCGGCGATCCGTGCCGGTTGCGGCAGATCCTCGTCAATCTGGTCGGCAATGGGGTCAAGTTCACGGAGCGCGGACAGGTCACGGTCCACGTCGCGGCGCGGCCTCAGGGGACGGATCGAGTCGAGTTGGATTTTGCCGTCACGGACACAGGAATCGGCCTGACTCCCGACAAGCAGAAGTTGATTTTCGAGCCTTTCGCCCAGGTGGAGAGCGGTGCGACGCGCAGGTTCGAGGGGACCGGCCTGGGTTTGACGATCGCGGCCCGGCTGGTGGAGTTGTTCGGTGGTCGGCTTCGGGTAGTGAGTGAAGCGGGCCGGGGAAGCACGTTCTCCTTCAGTGCGACAGTTGGAGTAACAGCCCCGCTGTCAGCCGACGCCGGGGAACGGGCCGATCCCGCGATCGCCCCCGGCAGTCTGTTGACGCCTTCGCGCTCCCTGCGGATCCTCCTCGCCGAGGACAACCTTATCAACCAGAAACTGGCGGTCGCCATCCTGCAGAAGCGTGGACATACAGTCGTGGCG
>JBBRIK010000602.1:0-4638 GCA_038221045.1 Gemmatales bacterium | reverse complement strand
GTCGGCGAATTCTTCCTGATGCGACACCAGCAGGATGCAGCGCAGTTGGCCGCGCAGGTTCTGCAGTTCCTGCACCATCACCTGACGCCCCTGCCGATCCAGACAGCCGAAACCCTCGTCGATGATGACCGACTCGATGGGCCGATGCTGCCGGCTGGCGTACTGCCCGAGTCCCAGGGCCAGGCTCACCGCCACGCGAAAACGCTGGCTGCCGCTGAGGAAGGCGACGTTGATCGGCGTCGCGGCCGTCGAGCGATTGAACGCTTCCAGCTCCAGCGCTTTCTCTGCCGAGCTTTCCGCGTCGTCGCCTCCGCGCAGACGCAGATACAGTTGACCGCCCGAGAGACGATCCAGCACGGCATTGGCGTGATCGACTACCTGACGCTCCGCGCGTCGCACCAGATGACGCTGCAGGCGGTCGCGGCCCAGAAGCTGAGCCAGCAGCGTATAGCGATTCAGTTCGCCTTGCTGTTCGACGAGTTGCTTCTGCACGGCGTCGCGCTGCTGGCGCTGGCTGTCGAGGATGGTCCGCCGCCGCTGAGCTTCTCGGAGCGCTGCTTCGTGAGCGGAGAGAACGCTGCGGGCCGAGGTCAGTTGACGCTGCACGTCGGCGGTTTGCAAGCGCGCCTCCGCCGGGAAACGCTCGCACTCCGCCTCGGTCTGCTGGCGCTGTTCGCGCAGCGACTCAAGCGTGATCGTGGCCTGCTGGAGACGCTGGGCCTTGCCCTCGACGTCGGCCTGCATCAGCTTCTGACGCTCGCTGCTCCAGCGGTGGATCTCCGCCATCGCGGCCGTGTCCAACTGCGCTTGCCAGGAGGCCGGCAGCTTCTGACGTTGGCGCTCGATCTCGTCGAGGTTCAGCTTCTTCTGCGCCTCCTCCGTCTTCAGTTGACCGCTCACGTCGGTCCGCTTGCGGTGCAGTTCCGAACGCTCGTTGCCCAGGCGCTGGAACTCCTCGCTCGTCTCTCTCTCTTCCTGCCGGGTCGCCTTCAACGAGTTGGCGAGCGTCGATTCCTGCGACTCCATCGAGACATGCTTGCGCCGGAGCGCGCCGACGTCGCCTGGAAGGTCCACCTCGATCCGGTGCAACTGTTCGCGCGTCTGCTCGACCTGCGTTCGCAAAGTCTGCCAGCGAGTGAAGAGCTTCTCCGTGTCGCGCAACTCCTTGCGAAGCGACTCCAGGCTCGACGCTTGCTTGCGAAGCGAGGCGACGTCGGCCTCCGAAGGAAACGCCGGCTCTCCGTCCACTCCCGCGCCGCCGGCCCGTTCGCGATAGAAGGCCGGCAGGTCGGCCACGGCCTGCGCCGTCTCGCGCGTCAGCCGCTCGACGTCGCGGCGCGCCTGATCGAGATCGCGCTTCCAGCCGCGATATTCGTCGCGCGCCGCCGTCAGTTCCTCGTCGCCCGCCGTCAGGTTCCGCTTGAGGCGATCCTCTTCCTCCACGGCTTTCAGCCGGATTTGCTCCGTCTGCTGGGCGCGCGTTCGTCCCTCTTCCACCTCGTGTTCGCGCTTCCGCTCCTCGTCCTCGAAGTGTCCCTCCGTCAAGGGCTGGCCGCAATGACGGCAGATCCGCGCGCCCTTGAGCGATTGAAACTCATGCACACTCGCCTTCGCCCGGTCGAGCAGCGTCTTCTCCTCGACGGCCTTGCTCTCGGCCTGCTGGCGCTGCTTCGCGGCCGTCTCGACTTGCGCCTTCAGCGTCTCCTGTTTCTTGCGGAGTTGTTCGCCTTTCGAGAGACGTTCCTTCTCCTCGCGCGCCAGGGTCGCCTCGTGGTCGCGCACCTGACGCAGCTCCTTGCGCTGCTGCACCACCCGGCCAAGCAGAGGCAAAGAACGGTCCAGCTCCGCGAGACGTTCGCTGTCGTCTTTCAGGCGTGCGAGTTGGGCGTCGAGATCGGCCGGCAACGCCTCAATCTCGGTCTGTTGGCGTTTCAGCGTCTCTCGCTGCTGTTCGCACATCTGCACCTTCGAGACGATCTGGGCCAACTGGCGCAACTGCTGCTGCACGTCGCGGTGTTTGGTTTCGTCCTCGTCGCGTCGCTTCTGCAGCGCGCTCAGCTTCTGCTTCGACAGCTCGAGGGCGTGTTCGCAGCTCGATAGTTTCTCGTTGAAGGTCCGCTCTTCCGCGACGAGCTTCTCGATACGGGTGATGGCGTTGCGGACCTGGACTTTCTTGTCGATCGCGCCTGTCAGGATCGGCACGACTTCGTTCAGTTCGCGCAGCCGGGCGAGGTCTTTCTGGATGGCGACGGCGTCGGCCAGCGTCGTCTGCGCGATCCGCCAGCGTTCGTCCAGCGAGGCACGCTTGACTTGCAACTCGGCCCACTGACGAGCCTGGACATCGAGATCGACCAGCCGTGCTACCTCGGTTTGTCCGCCGGCGATCTGGGCATCGCATTCGCGCAGACGCTCGTCGGCCGCGCTCAATTCGGCGTCGGTGATGGCCGGCAAGCCTTCGAGTTGAGCCTCGAATATGGCGACGTTCCCCTTGAACTCCTTGCGGCGTCCGTCGGCAATCTCGTGAAGCCGGCGATAGCGGTCGAGATCGACGATGCCGGCCAGCACCTCGAAGCGTCCCGCCGCGTCGGACTCGAGCAAGCGCTCGGCCTTGCCCTGGAGCAGCAGGACCGACGACGTGAAGGTCTTGTAGTTGAGGCCGATACGGTCGTGAATCCAGTCGTTGAACTCCTCGCGCTTGCTGGTGTTCTCGACGGCTTCCCACGTCTCCGGCTCGCCGGCCACTCCGATCGAGGACCGCTTGAGGATGCCCTGCGTCGTCCGGGCGGTGTTGGTCTTGGGCTGGCGAATGGCAGTGCGGCGAATGCGATAGGTGTCGCCGTCGAGGGCGAAGTCGAACTCGACGTTGAGCCGATCGCTGTCATGATTGATAAGTTCGACGACCTGCTGTCCGCCGCCGCGATGGTGGCCGAAGAGAGCGAACGTCATGGCGTCGAAAATGGCGGATTTGCCGCTGCCGTTGAGGCCGGCCATCATCCACAGCGTTGAACCGTCGAGGAGGACTTCCTGCTCGTCCCTGTAGCAGAGAAAGCCCTTGAGTTGAATGCGCAGGGGGATCATGCGGATTCCTCGGCGAGAAGTTGCTCGGCCATTTTCAGCAAAGCGTCGCGCTCGCTCTCGTCGTGATTGGCCAGTTCGGTTTCGAGGTAGCCAACCACGGTGTCGTGAAAGCTCTTCTGGACCGGTGCGGTGTTGAGCGTCAGTGCCGGCCCCAACTCGCTTGCCTCGACCCACTCGCGCTGATACCAGCGCGGAAAGATGCGATCGAGTTCCGTCAGTATCTCGTGCAGGTTGTCCTCGCCCGCCTTGTAGTGAAGCTTGTATCGTACCAGCGCCCGCTCCGCTTCCGGATAGAGTGCGGGCAGCGCGGGCAGTTCGTTCTGAGGATCAAAGATGTCGAGATCGTACATCGGCGTCGCGGGCAATGGCCTCGTCTCGATGTCGCCTTCCAGGCCGTTCGGCCCGACGTTGAAGAGGGTGACGCTCTTCTGATCGAGGCGTTCGCCGAGGTCGAGCCGTTCGATGGAGCCGGAATAGCGGACATGCGGCAGACCCATCAAGCACTGCGGCTGATGGATGTGGCCGAGCGCGACATAGGCGAGGTTCGTCGGCAGATCGGCGTCGGTGAAGACGATCGACTCCTGATCGCTGATGCGAAACAGCGACGGCACCTGGGCGCTATGAACGTGAATATGAGCCGAGAGGATGGTCGGCACATTGGGATCGTAGCGCGGATGCTCCTGGAACTCCTTGACCCGGCGAGCATAGGCTGCTTGCAGATGCCGGTTCTTCTCTTCGAGGCTGCCGTAGCGCTGCGATGCCTCATCGCGAAGATAGCGAGTCGGGGTCGGATAGGGCATGAGGAAGAACTGGATGGGTGAGCCATCGCGGTCGGCGAGTCGCAGGAAAGTCGGATTCGCGGCGAGGTAGAGCCGACCGGGAGGATGCAGCATCCCCTGGCCGGTCGAGGTGGGAGCGGCCAGGTTCATGACGAGGCAGAGGGTCTGGCAGAAGTTTTCGTTATCGTGATTGCCGGTGATGGCGAGGATGGTGCCGCCGCCGAGAAGGAACTTCTCGAAGACGGCTTGCAGGTGCTGGATGGAATCGCGCAGTCCATCGGGCCGGCTCAACTCGCTGAACAGGTCGCCGGCGACGAGAAGGAGATCGACTTTCTCCTGCTCGCAATAGACGGCGACGCGCTCGACGGCCTTGCGGAGGTCGTCGGTGCGGTCGATGCGTCCCATGCGGTCGCCGAGGTGCCAGTCCGCAGTATGGAGGATCCTCATCATGTTGTGCATTGTCGCACGAAAGGGGGCAGTCTGTCGAGGTTAGGACATGTAATTTATTAACTTCCCCTTTTGCTCTTTCTGGCACGGCGTTCTTCCGGTAATCTGCGTGGGCTAGAGGACGTCGAAGAACTCCCCGCGTGGAATTACCGTGCCGTCCCGCCGAAAGAGGGAAGTTAATAAATTACATGTCCTAAGCCGCAAGCGGCGGGAACTTCAAGAGTGCAACGATCCCGATGGCTCATCTCCTCCAGGTCGGCGCAGGCAGCGGCGGAATGCCGGTCCTCGACATGCTCTGTCGCGATCCGCGCATCACTCACGTCACCCTCGTCGA
>JBBRIK010000601.1:0-4645 GCA_038221045.1 Gemmatales bacterium | reverse complement strand
GACGCGGCCCTCGATCCTGCTGATCGGCGAGCTGCTCTTCATGGTGAGCGATGACGGAGTGGCGTCGTGTGTGGATGCGAAGGATGGGAAATTGCTGAAGCAGGAGCGACTGGGCGGCAAATTCTCGGCATCGCCGGTGTTCGCCGACGGCAAGATTTATTTCGCCGACCACCAAGGCAGCACCCAGGTCGTCGAGGCGAACCGCGAGTTGAAGGTGTTGGCGACGAACAAACTCGACGAAGGCTGCCTGGCCTCGCCAGCCATCGCCGGCAAAGCCCTGTATCTGCGGACGCGGACGCATCTGTATCGCGTTCAGCGTTCAGAATGACTAATTTCTAAGGACGAAAGACGAAAGAATGAGTAATGTCAAATCTCAAATGACAAAAGCAAGGCATATTGCTGTTGCCCTTCGACATTTGAGATTTGACATTACTCATTCTTTCGTCCTTAGAAATTAGTCATTTGATGTTCAATTCCGCATCCAATCGACCCGTGGGGCGTCCTGCCACAACTCTTCGAGACGGTAGTATTCGCGCGTTTCGGGCGCGAACAGGTGGATGACGACGTCGCCATAATCCTGCACGCACCACTTGCTGGCCTCGAAGCCTTCGATGGAGAGGCGCTGGTCGCCCAGGCCGCGCATCTGAGCGTCGAGTTCCTCAGCGAGAACGTGGATTTGACGGCGCGTGGAGCCGGTGATGAGAACGAAGTAATCGAACAGTGGCGTCTGACCTCGCATGTCGAGAACGAGGATCTCGCGAGCCTTGTGGTCGGAAGCGAGGCGGGCGGCCTGGCAAGCCCGATCGAGTGCGGGAACGATCGGAGTGTCGGTCGCGAAGCTGAGCACGGTTGCGGCGTTCAAAGGCCCTCCTTCCGGCTTGGCGTTCCGAGGGAGGCCGTCCAGCAAACCGCGTGCGATAGGCAGAGTGGTTTCACTGGGTTCGAGACAACCTCCGAACCGGAATGCACCGGTCCCTGCAGGGATGATGACACCACGAAGTAACTGAGAGGAGGGTCAGCGAGATCGACCCATCCTCTCCCCAATTCATCTTCCTGTAACAAGAGGACGGCGTCAAGCGCCCATATCGTAGTTTTTCCGGCCTGCGCGGCCTGACTTTTCCGCGAAGGCGTCGCCATCCGCACAATCCTCCCCGTCAACACGAGCAAATGCTGAATGGTGAATCGTGAATGATGAACGACAAGAAAATACCCCCATCACGATAAACGGACACCTGAAGCGCCGTTCGTGTTCGGGGTCTTTCGTTCATCATTCCTCGTTCCCACGCAGAGCGTGGGAACGGCTTCTTCGACGCTCTGCGTCGTCTGACGAACAGAGAAGACCCATCGCGTCTTACGAAGTGACGCGACGCAGAGCGTCGAAGAACACGTTCCCACGCAGAGCGTGGGAACGAGGAATTAAGAACTGCTCTGGCACCATCTCGCCCTTGCGGCTATAAGCCGGCCCGTTCAGCACGTCAGGCGGATTGGCGACGGCTTTGCGGGTCGTGGACGGCCCTCACCTCCGACGGGAGCAAGAGAAGATGAAGAAGATTTTCTGGTGCAGCGTGGCCGTCGCCGTGGCGGCCGCGAGCAGTGTTTACCTCGCTTCTCGACACGTCGAGGAGTATTCCTTCAAGGCCGTTGGACACGCCATCGCGTCCCTCGGCGGCGATGCAAGCAAGGGCGCAGCTGCCGGTCAGGACGATGGCACCGTTGTACCCGAGCCGATTCCCACCGGCCTGCCGGCCTTTGTACCCGACGAACCGATGAGTCCGGCCACGACGCCCACTCCGATCGTCGCTGATGGGTCGGTGCAAGGGCGAATCATCATCGACGAGGCGGATCCGATCGCCGATTTCCCGATCACGACGACGGTGACGGCAACTCAGGTTTACGTCCAGACGACGCCGGCAAAGATGCCGTACTGCGAGGATGACACGACTACGACCACGGCCAGCCAGCGGCGTATGCCCTACGCCGAGGACGAGGACGGCGCCGAGGAAGAAGCGGAAGTCTGGGGACTGTTGCGTCAGGCTGCCCGCGAGGCCACGGAGGAGGCGAGCAAGACTCCCGAGAAACTGCCCGTGATGCCGAAGGAAGTCGAAGAGCAGGAGAAGGCTCCCGAGGAGCAGAGCAGCGGCGCGAACATGTACACGCCCAATGAGAACAGCGGCTATCATCAGCACGACCAGGTCTGCCCCTACAGCGGCCATTCGTGTCCACGCGAGCAGATCTGCCCTCCGGCCCCTGAAGTACCTGTCGAGAAGAAGGAGCCGATGGGTTCCGCGGAGGAGCAGGAGCCGCCGCACCAGCAGCTCGACACGATGGAGTTCCGTCCCAGCGACGCCGGCTTCCAGCACTTCGTTCCGCGACCGTTCTGAACAGCCTTTGACGAAGCGATTCTCCAGGCGAACCGCGCGGCGTAAGCCGCCGGGTTTCCAGGCGAGCCGAGCGGCGTAAGCCGCCGGGTTTCCAGGCGACCGTGCGGCGTAAGCCGCCGGGTTGCTTCGACGAACCTCGAAGAAACCCGGCGGCTTACGCCGCGCGGTTCGCCCCTTGTCGATGCAACCCTTGTAATCGTTCCAGTCGCGCTCTACAACAAATTCTCTATATCCGATACGACCCGCAAACCCCTCCTCGGGAGGCGGCGTACAGCATTCATGACGATTCAGCGACGAACGGGACGCACGCCATGATGATCCAGGTCGAACACCTGACCAAATACTTCGGTCCTGTCCTTGCGGTGGACGACGTCAGCTTCGAGGTGGACAAGGGCCAGATCGTCGGCTTTCTCGGCCTCAACGGTGCCGGCAAGACGACGACCATGCGCATCCTCACCACCTACCTCCCCGCCACCAGCGGCATCGCTCGCGTCGCCGGCTTCGACGTCATGACCCAGTCGATGGACGTCCGCAAGAACATCGGGTACCTCCCCGACAACGTGCCGCTGTATCCCGAGATGCGCGTCGAAGAATACCTCGACTTCCGGGCCAAACTCAAGCGCGTCGATCGCAAGAATCGCGCCACCCGCCTCGAATATTGCATCGAACGCTGTCGCATCCGCGAGGTGCGCCGCCGGCTCATGGGGACGCTCTCCAAGGGCTATCGCCAGCGAGTCGGTCTCGCCGACGCCATGATTCACGATCCGCGCATCCTCATCCTCGATGAGCCGACGGCCGGCCTCGACCCCGAACAACAGGACCAGACGCTCAATTTCATCAAGGAACTCGGCCAGGATCACACCATCATTTTCTCGACGCATCAACTGCGCGAGGTCGAGTCCATTTGCCAGCAGGTCATCATCATCAAGACGGGCCGAGTGCGCCTTCATCGCCGGGTGAAGGACCTCGCCATCGACGCTCCGATCATCGTCGATGTGCGCGGGGACGTGGAAAAAGTGACGAACCTGCTCAAGAGCATCGAGGGAGTCGTGCGCGTTCACAGTCACAAACTCGAAGATGGCACGTCGCACTATGAGGTCCGCACGCGCGGGACGCAGGACCTGTGCGAAGCGATCGGCCAGAAGATCGTCAACAACGGCCTCGGCCTGCGCAAGCTCGAAAGACGGGTCAGTTTGCAAGAGTACTTCATGGACCTGATGCGCGAACGCGAGACTGCTCCCGCGCCCGTGCCGCCGCCCGTGGTCCAGCCGCCCGCTCTGCCGAGCGAGGCCGTCAAGACTTGAAAATCAACACGATGAGTCCTGAGCGCTGGGTGATGAGACTTCCGTATTCATCATTCATCATTCATCATTCATCATTTCTGCTGAATTCCCGCTGAATATCTGCTGAATTCCCGCTGAGGTTGGCACCATGTCGAAGGCGATCACCGAGAAACACGAAGACCAGGGGCCGGGACGGCGCTGGGAACCGGGCGTCGAGGCGGCACCCTCGGTAATACGCGCGGACGAGCCGACGATCGCTCGAACCATCGGCCTGATTGGGGCTTCCTGCGTCATTTTCGGCGGTATCGCTTTGCTTCTGAACATCATCCGCGACACCCAGCGTGTCGGCATCGGCTGGGCTTCCACGATCCTTGCCGTCGGTATCGTCGGATTGCTCTCTCATGCCGCTTACGACCGCGAATTGCAAGTGCGCCGCCTCTATTGGTTCGGCGGACTGGCGCTGTTGGCCGTCGGCGTTCTGCTCTGCCTGATTCGGGGTGAGAGCGAAATTGGCGATCTGTTCTTCATCGGTTATCCCTGCCTGGGCCTCGCGCTCCTGTTTCTGCTGGCCACGCAACATCACGAGACCGACCCCTCCATTCGGCACCTCACGCGAATGACCATTGGAGGCGCTGGCGCCCTCGGAGCCGCTGTCGCCTTCCTGCTGGGGAATGATTTCAAGGAATCGCAGTTCCTGCTGCCGTATGGGGCGCTGCTCGCCCTGATGGCTCTGGGATATTTGGCTGCGTTCGTCAGCCTGAGCGGGCTGGCAAGCGACATCGGCTATCGGGCCGCACGGGGCATCGGGGCGCTGGGCCTGGCGGCGGTGGTCATCGGCTTGTTTCGAGGCATCGCTCCGGCGTCGTGGGAGGCGGTGTCGATGCCCGGCGTCCCCTGGAGCGTCCTCTACGTCACGCTCGGCCTCCTTTACATCGTCGTGTCCATCTCCATGTGGTCGGACAGTGCGATTGTCGTCCTGAC
>JBBRIK010000600.1:0-4646 GCA_038221045.1 Gemmatales bacterium | reverse complement strand
AGAAGCACGACATCGAGGAAGGACTCGGCCAGTGCGCCGCCCAGATGGTCGCCGCGCGCCGCTTCAATGAGACGCACAAGAAACCTCAGCGGTACATTCACGGCTGCGTCACGACGGCAGAGAACTGGCAGTTCCTTCGTCTCGATGGCGCGAACCTGATTCTCGATACCGACCGCTACTACCTCGACAATGTCGAGAAGATCCTCGGCATTCTCCTGGCCATCATGAACGATCGGGGCTGATTATTCCTGCTCGGCCGGACGGGAAGCATCGAGGCTGCGCGGCCGCTTCCACAGTCCGACGGCATGCCGCGCCGGGAAGCCGTTCACTGATAACTCCCCATCGCGCAGCCGAATCTCCAGCGTATTCTTCTGCAACCAGCGCGGATCGTGCGGATCGCAACGTTCGCTCAGAAAGTGAATGCGCTGATTCGAGGAGCCGATCCAGCGCCGCCGCGTCTCCGGCTGCTCGCGGACATACGGCCCATCGACGAGGATGTCGATTTCCGCGAGCAACTCCTGCACGGCGGGATCGACCATGCCGCGAGCGTCTTCGAGCAGATAGCCGCTGAAGACCATCACGTTGAGACCCAGGGCATGAGCCGCTCGCGCCAGGGCCGCGCCGCCTGCCCCGTGCGCCAGCGGCTCGCCGCCCAGCAACGTGATGCCTTCCAACCCATCCCGCGCATGCGTTTCACTCAACTGACCGGCGACATCGGCGAGCGTCATCGGTGTGCCGCCCTCGAAGCGCAGCATCTCCGGATTGCAGCAGCCGGGACAGCGCAGCGGACAACCCTGGAACCAGAGCGCGAAGCGCTTGCCCGGTCCCTCGGCTTCCGTGCAACTCACAATCTGAGCCACGCTCAGGATCAGTGGAGTATCGTTCATCAGTGGCATTCTCCATGTCTTCCGCGATAGAGCGTATTCGAGCGGCGTATCCATTCGGGAAACGAGCTTGCGTTCACCCCTCCCTCTGGTCTGCTTACCGCTGAGCCGCGCCGCTTCTCTTCGAGGGGGGCGCAGGGCGGCTTGAGTTCTTGTTATTGGGTCAGGGGAAAGCGTGCGGGCCATGCGCGAGACGTTGCCCATCGGGGCCGTTGGCCTGCAATCCATCGAAGTTCGCAAAAGACAAAAGATCATTCAATTCCCCAGAGGTTTCGCAATTATTCTCTGCAATGCCCTTCCATTCCTCAAGGACGGCCCGGAGTTTGCTTCCCCCTATCACCATCTTCACGGGGCGCATGAGATGACCCGATCATCTCCATCAGTCGTTGTACGGGTGGAGAGTGGCCTCGGTAGGTTTCCCTTCCTGACGGCACGCGCCTGCCGTGATCCAATCCAGGGGTGGATAGCCGGAGCAGCGACCGGCTCTACTCGTTCTACTCTTGTTCGTTGAAGTGTGTTCCTTTTATGCGGGGCCGATGCCGTCAATCGAGACTTTGTCGATACGGCGTGGCTCCCTCTTTTTTTCGTCGGGGTTACTCCCCAAGGAGACTTTCATGGCTGAGTCTGTTTCGGTTCGTGCGGAAGATCTGGTCCCGGTCCGCAGCCGGGTGAGTTGGGGGCCCATCTTCGCTGGCGCTACTCTGGCGCTCGGCGTGTACCTGGTGCTGACACTGCTGGGCGCCGCCATCGGTATGTCCGTCAGCGACAACGTCCGCTCTGGTACCCTGGGTACCGGCGCGGCCGTCTGGGCGGTAATGACTACCGCCGTGGCCCTGTTCGCGGGAGGTTGGGTGGCGAGCCAACTCAGCGTGGGTGAGAACAAGGGCGAGGCGGCCATGTACGGCCTCCTCGTCTGGGGTCTGGTATTCGCCATGTTTCTGTGGCTAGTGGGTACGGGGGTTCGAGCGGGCTTCAACGCCATGGTGGGGATGGCCCACACGGGCGCGGTCGTGACACAGAACACGACGCCCCAGGACTGGGAGACAGGGGCACGGCAGGCGGGCTTCTCCCAGAGCCAGCTCGACGAAATGAAGGTCAAACTCAAGGACGCCCCGTCAGCCGCGAAAACGGCGGCGGAAGACCCGGCCAACCGTCAGGCGATGGCGGACGCGGCCACTCATGTGACCTGGTGGACCCTGCTCGGCACCCTGCTTTCCATGGTCGCCGCCATGGCCGGAGCGCTGGTGGGCGCCGGGCCGACCTTCCGCCTCATGGGCGTCTCAGGATCCAACTTCCGATCGGGCGTGCGAACACATCAGCCAGCCGCTAACATGTAATCAAAATGATTTCGAGCAATCTGTAGCCGAGAAACTGCATTCCCTGCCGGACAAGTCAGCGAGGGTCGTCGAATCCAGACCCTTGCCGATTTGTCCGGCAGGTTCGTTTTCTACACGATCCGAACCCGGCCCGGATGCCCTTCCTCCCCCTCGCAAACAATCTCGCGCTCGATGAACTGGCGGATAATCGCGATGTTCGTGAGCAGATGAAGTGTCACCTTGCTGACCGTGAACTCCGACGCTGCTTTCGCCAACGCCAACGGCAGCACCAGTTGATCGGCACTGTGAGGATCGACAGCGTGTTGTTCGCCGGCAGCGAGATAGGCCAGCACCTCATCGACGACGTCATCGGCCACGCGCTCGGCCGGCTTGCCGCGTTCCCCGAGGGCGAAGAAAAGCGTCGGGGCGGGCGTCGTGTCGAGGATGGCGGCCAGGACCGTGCCGGGTCCGCCCTCCCAGGTCTCTTCGTCGATAGCGATGCGCAGGCCGTTCTGTTCGAGACGATAGCGAAGCCGCCGGGCCTGCTTGCGCGCGATGTGATCGGGCAGCCCCGCCACGGCACTGAAACCAGTCACCTTGTCGGCGGCGCGTTCGAGGAGCCGAAGCGGCTTGATCTCGCTGGCGGGTTGCAGAAACACATGCACCTCGCCGCCGCCGCGCGGATAGAAGCCGGGCCGTTTCATCTCCAGACGCAGTCGCAGACCGAGCGCCGCCAGGTAAGCGCGCCAGGTAACGTCGAGGAAGTGGAAACAGGGACTGGTGCTGACATGGGTGCCGCCGGTGAGGATGACCTCACTCGGAGCGTTGACGCCGAACATCAGCGGCAGATAGAGCGTGTGCAGGACGAGACCAGTCGCGCCGGCGGTGCCGATGTCGAAGCGATACTTGCCGGGCTGGACCGCTCCCGGCTCGAAGACGAGATCGGTCGAGCCGAGCGAGTCGCCGCGCAGTTGGGCCTGTCCGATGGCTGCCGCGGCGCGGACGCTCATGCGATGTTGCGGTTGCAGGCCGGGCTTTGGACGCCGAGCGCGGATGTGGCGCAGATGAAAGCCTCGGCCGGTCAGCAGCGCAAGGCTCAGGCTCGTGCGCAGGATCTGCCCGCCTCCTTCGCCGAACGAGCCATCCAGTTCCAGCAGCGTACTCATGTCCTTCAGGATACACGACGAGGCTGCCGGGTTCACACGAACTACGGACCGACGCCGCGAGCGGTCCAACTGGCCTGAAGCGCCAGCGGCGCCGCCTGACGGCCCTTGCCGGATGCGGTCTCCTCGCGTTCCTGACCGGCCAGCTTCGCGTCCTGACCCGGACGCCAGGCGCGCAGAACGAGAAGGCGTTTGACCGGCGTCGGTTGTTCGTCGGGACGCATGAACGACGCATGGCCCAGCGTTCCCGGCCGATCTTCGCGCGCTCCGATGACGAGATACTCGCCCGGCGCCAGAACGACGTCCCAACCGAGATCGTTGAACGACTCGGACGGCGTCTGCGTCGAGCGCGTCCAGCCGGAGCGGTCGGCCAGCGGCAGCCAGGGCAGCCGGCCCTTGCCCTCGTGTTTGATCTTAGGAACGATCTGCAAGCGCGTTCGGCCATCGTCGGTAAGCGTCGGCGTGACAGCAAGACAGCACTGGGCGCGTTCGAGATCGACCGGGCTTGTCTGTTCTCCCTGGACGACCTGGAAAGCGACGTGAGGCCGGGCGGAACCCAGTTCGAGAACGCGATCGTCTTTTCCCAACTGCATCTGGATGCGGCGCGGATCGGGACAGTTGCGCCGCTGCGACACCAGTTCGACGAGTTCCTCGGGCGCGCTGGAGCCGACTCGACCGACGCGGAAGCCGTTCTCCTCCAGAGGCCCTTTCTTCTCCAGCGTGACGGCCTGTTCGTCGAGGAACGTCCAGAGATCGCGGTAGCGGGCAGCGTCACTGTAGGGAATCTGCACGAGGGCGACGTCGAGCTGGACGGCGTCGGCAGGTGTGCCTCCCTGGAAAGGGTGGAACTTTCGGAAGAGTGAAGTGGACGAGGAGGACCGGTCGCCGGCGCATCCGGAGAAGATCCCGACCGTCAGCGCCAGCAGCAGCGCGCGGCATCGGCCCATTTGCGGACATCCCTGTCGAGAGAATGGCATCCTGCCCTGATAAGGTGCGGCACCATAGCCAAGAGGCGTTCAGCGGTCAAGGGCAGCGCGATTCGACCAGGGAAGCCAGGGGCTTACGCCACCTGGCTATTGACTGCCGCCCCGTTGGGGCTGAAGACCCGCCCTGAAGGGGCGCCCGTCAATAGCCAGGGGTGTGATCCCCTGGGCTGTCGAACCTTTGGCTCCTGCCGCTCATTGTTTTTCATGCTGCAACCTTGTCTGATGGGGGTGGTCGGCAAGCCGGTTGATGCTCTTCCGCCGTCTTGCCTTCCTCGCTCCCAGCCGGTTGCACCACCT
>JBBRIK010000599.1:0-4659 GCA_038221045.1 Gemmatales bacterium | reverse complement strand
CCCCCTGATCCATGCTCTGGCTGATGCGCGAGCGGCGGTGCGGCGCGAGGCGGCCCTGGCGCTGGGCCGTCTCGGCCCCGAAGCGAAAGAGGCGAGCGCGGCCCTGACCAAACGATTGCTCGAAGACCAGGCGGAAATCGTCAGCCGGACGTGTGCCGCCAGTCTCGGCCGCCTCGGCAGCGCAGGCGTCGGCGGGCTGATTCGCGGCCTCGATCATGAGACGGCCACCGTTCGCGAGGCGTCGGCCCTGGCGCTGGCAGAGATCGGGTTGGGGGCGAAGGAGGCGCTCGGCCGTCTGCGGAAGGCGGCCAGGGACGATCCGGACAGCGAGGCGAGACAGGCGGCGGCGGAAGCAGTGCAGAAGATCGAGAAGTGATCGCCGGAGCAGTGGAGGACTCCCCAGATGGACCGTCTCTCGTTCGCGCGGCCCCAGGAAATCGGACTCGACCCGCAGGTGTTGCAGCGTGGCTACGACCTTCTGCAACAGTGGTGCGAGGCCGACCAGATACCGTCGGCGGCTCTGTGCGTCGGCCGAAAAGGTCAGGTGGTTGAGCCGCGCTTCTTCGGCAGACAGAAGATCGCGAAGGAGTCGCCGGCCCTGGGCAAGGACGCTCAGTTTCTCGTCGCATCGATCAGCAAGCCGGTGACGGTGACGGGAGTCATGTTGCTCGTCGAACGCGGCGAAATCACGCTCTCGGACAGGGTGGCGAAGTTCGTCCCGCGCTTTGCCATCAACGGCAAGGGCGAGACTCAGGTTCGCCACCTGATGACGCATAGTTCGGGCCTGCCGGATATGCTGCCGGACAACATCAAACTGCGCATGGCTCACAAGCCCCTCTCGGCCTTCATCGACGCGACTTGCGAACAGTCGCCGCTCTATCCGCCGGGGACCCAGGTGGGCTATCAGAGCATGGGGACGGCCATGCTCGGCGAGATCGTCCATCAGGTCAGCGGCAAGACGATTCAGGAGTTTCTGCGTCAGGAGATCTTTCAGCCGCTGGGCATGAAGGACACGTCGCTCGGTTGGCAGCCGGAGAAGCGCGAGCGCATCGCGATGGTGCGGCAGCCGAAGGAAATGGAGGGCAGCGACTGGGGCTGGATGAGTCCCTATTGGCTCGGTTTCGGCGCTCCCTGGGGCGGACTGGTGACGACGCCGGCCGACCTGGCTCGGTTCTGTCTGATGACGCTCGGTGGCGGCACACTCGGCGGCGTGCGCATTCTCAGTCCCGCGACGATTCGCGCGATGACGAGCAATCAACTGCTGGCGATGCCGGGGATACCGGAGGAGGATCGTCGTTGCAAGCCGTGGGGGCTGGGCTGGCGTCTCAACTGGCCGGGAACGTCGGCCAACTTCGGCGACCTGCTCGGCCCGCGCGCGTATGGCCACTGGGGTTCGACGGGAACGGTGTGCTGGCTCGATCCCGAGACGGACACGTTCTGCATCCTGTTGACCACACAGCCGCAAGAGACGGAGGGCCGCTATCTCGCGCGGATCTGCAACGTCGCCGCCGCTGCGGTGAGATAGGACAGTCTCACGGAAAAGGCTGAGCGGAGCCGTTCGCACTCAATGAGCGTCGCGCTCGACCTGTTCGACGACGGCTTTCAGAGCGGATTGAGGATCGCCGGCGACCTTGTTGTACGTCGTTTTGCTGGCCGGATCGTCGCGCCGGGGAATCGAGCAGGTGCAGCTCCACTCGCCTGTCTCACGTTGCATCAACAATTGAAAACCCTTCACTCCACGCAAGCGCAGCGTTTGCAGCATCTGATCGATCGAGTCGGCCGGGGGACTCGTCCCTGACACCGGCACAAGCGGGCCGATTGCCGGGACCGGCGTCAGCGTTCGCTCCCCCGCAGTGCCGGCATCCGTCCCAGGCCGGCCCAGGGTGACGCCAGGCGAAGATTGCCCACCCCAGCCAGCGTCCTTGTCGGACGGGATGCGCAGAGGGCGGTCGTCTTCGAGCTTCGGGACCGCGTTGGAAGCGAGAGAAGCAGGACTCGTGGCCGAACTCGGGGCCGGCAGCGGAGGCAGCGGTTGGGTCGGCCCCTTCACTGTGGGTGTGGGTGTGGGTTCCTTGGGGATCTGCAGGGTACTCATGCCGTTCAGCGGGTCCGGGGTGTTCTTCGGGACGGCGCTGCTGCCGCAGCCGGACAGTAGCGGCGCCAGCAGCCAGAGCATGCCGACGATTCTTCCGCCGCTCATCCTCGCTCTCCTTCTTGATTCACCTGTTTTGCCGGATAGATTGTCACTTCGATTGCGGCCCTCACTCCGCTCCATCGCGAGCGGCATCAGCGCAGCCTCATACCCCAGACAGGACATTCCTTCAATGCCAGCTTTTCGCATCGCCGTCATCGGGGGCGACGGCATCGGCCCCGAAGTGATCGACCAGGCCATCCAGGTCATCGACGCCGCCCTGCGCGTCGAGAGCGGCGCCGCCCTCGCATGGAACCGTCTGCCCTGGAGCAGCGACTATTACAAGCAGACCGGGACGATGATGCCGGCCGACGGCTGGGACGTCCTCCGCCGTCACGACGCCGTCTTCCTCGGGGCCATCGGCTCGCCGGACGTTCCCGATCACATCACGCTGCACGGCCTGCTGCTGCCGATGCGGCGGCGCTTCGATCAGTACGTCAACCTGCGTCCCGCCTATCTCTTCGACGGTGTTCCCTGTCCCCTGCGCGACAAGGCGCCCGGCTCGATCGACATGATGGTCTATCGCGAGAACACCGAGGGCGAATACGCGCCGATCGGCGGTCGGCTCTACCAGGGGACGCCGAACGAGGTCGCCATCCAGACGAACACGTTCACGCGCCGCGGCTGTGAGCGGATCATGCGTGCGGCCTTCGAGGGAGCGCGCAAGCGTCCGCGGAAGAAGGTCACGTCGATCACCAAGTCAAACGCCCAGCAGTTCGGCATGGTGTTGTGGGACGAGGTCTTTCGCACTGTGGCGAAGGAGTATCCCGACGTGCAGTCGTCGTCGCTGCTGGTCGATGCGGCGGCGATGGACTTCGTCCGCAAGCCGCAGGAGTTTGACGTCGTCGTGGCCAGCAACCTCTTCGGCGACATCCTGACGGACCTGGGCGGCGCCATTACCGGCAGCATCGGCCTGGCGGCTAGCGCGAACATCAACCCGGAGCGGACCTATCCGAGCATGTTCGAGCCGGTGCATGGGACAGCCCCCGACATCGCCGGCAAGGGCATCGCCAATCCGCTGGCCGCAATTCTGTCGGGAGGCATGATGCTCGACTTCCTCGGCCTGGAGAAGGCAGGCAACGCGATTCGTCGAGCGGTGGCGGCGATGCTGAAGGAAGGCAAGGTGCGCGCGCCTGATCTCGGCGGCAAGGCCGGGACTGTCGAGGTAACGCGCGCCGTCCTCGCCGCTCTCTGATCGGCGAGCGTCCTTTTGGTCTTTTTCAGAGCAAATGAAGCCGTGGTGTCTTTCGCACAGGGCGGGGACGGCGCAGTGAGCTATGATGCACATCGGCGCGGGATTCGTTAATTGCCTCAGCGCCTCACCCCCTATCTGAGCAAAATACGTCCGCGGTGCGCGCAGACCGATCTGTCTGCGAGTTCTGCGCCCTGCTCCTCATCAGGTCGCTCCTGCCTCCCACGTCCTCTACCTCTTGCAGTTCGCGCTGTACTGCCGTACAACACATGAGGACCCCGTTCGGGCCGCTGCTCTTGCTTTTTTCTCCAAGATCGATATCCCAGGAGCAATCCTCCACCAAAGGAAACCAAGCAAGGACAGGACCGCACACGGCGGTCGAGAAGCCTTGACGTCAGGCGGAGGCCAGCAACATGCCGTGGGTCCATACCGGATCAGCCATCGTCGTCGTCGCACAGCAGTTCAACCCGCCGACTGTGACGCAGTTGTGGCTCGTGCGGCATAACGTCCTTGGCGACGACGACTTCTTGGAGGGGTCGATCTTCAGCGACGTCGTCGTGCAGGTGCGCTCTCGACTCTTCCAGATGCTCGTTCTTCCCGAGCAACTGCAGATGGTGCCGACGGTCCCCCGCGAAGAGGAGCAGGAGATGCTCGCGCAGAGGCTGGGGAGGATCGTCCGCGAGCTTTCACACACGCCTTACAAGGGCCTGGGGATCAACTTCGGCTGGCACCTGATCCCCGCCGACGGGAACATCGCCCGTCTCACCCGCGAGATGTTCTTCGTGCCCGACCGGCCGCTACAGAGGAACTTCGCTGACGAGAACGCGAATTACGGCGGGTACTTCAGCAAGGACTTCAACGGCTTCCGCATGAAGCTGGACATCAAACCGCTGATCGTCACCCTCGCCGAGGGGCGAGTCGAGAACCGCCTCCAGTTCGGTTTCAACTACCATTTCGACCTCCGAGAGGATCCGGCACGGCAGATCGAAGAGAGGCTACACCACTGGAATGAGGTTCGGCAGGAGACCGAGCGGATCATCGATTCCATTGAGCCGAGACAGCAATGAACGAAGAAGCGACGAGTGTTACGACCCCGTATCCGATGGAAGGCTTCGAGGGCGAGTACCTCGATACCGCCAGCGTCTATTCGCGCTTCGAGAAAATCAGTGACTTCCTGCGGAAACAGCGGAACCAATACTACATTCAAGGGTCGACTACACTTTCGTCAGGGCCACCGGCGCGCGGGACGTACTTCCGCACCGCCCCCCAAGATGAC
>JBBRIK010000598.1:0-4662 GCA_038221045.1 Gemmatales bacterium | reverse complement strand
GGCGGCATGGGCGTCGTCTACAAGGCGAGACAGATCAGCCTCAATCGCGTCGTCGCCCTCAAGGTGATCCGCGACAGCGCGCTCGCCGGTCCCGAGCAACTGGCCCGTTTCCGCGCCGAGGCGGAGGCCGTGGCGCGCCTCCAGCATCCTCATATCGTCCAGGTCCACGACCTTCACGAGAGAGACGGCTTGCCTTACTTCTCGATGGAGTACGTTCCTGGAGGCAATCTCGCTCAGTACCTGGGCGGCAAGGCGAAGCCTGCGCGGGAGGCTGCCGCGTTGATCGAGCGTCTGGCTCGCGCCGTCCACTACGCCCATCGGCAAGGCATCATCCATCGCGATCTGAAGCCGGCCAACGTGTTGCTGACGACGGACGGCGAGCCGAAGATCAGCGATTTCGGCCTGGTCAAGCGGCTCGATGTGGCCGCCGCCATGACGCCCTCCACCGCCGTCCTCGGCACGCCGAGCTACATGGCCCCCGAGCAGGCGGCCGGGAGGGTTCAGGACATCGGACCCCCCACCGACGTCTATGCGCTGGGAGCGATCCTCTACGAGGCGTTGACGGGCCGGCCGCCGTTCGAGGCGGAGACGCTGCTCCAGACTCTCGATCAGGTCCGCTTTCAGGAGCCGACCGCGCCGACGCAGACTCATCCGGAAGTCCCCGCCGATCTGGAGAGTATTTGCCTGCGCTGTCTGCAAAAGGAGGTGAGTCGCCGTTATCCCACTTCCGCCGCTCTCGCCGAGGACCTGCAAGCCTTCCTGAAGGGCAAGCCCATCTCCACCGATCCCGGCGCAGGCATCCACGAGCCGGTCCATGTTCCCGGCTATGAGGTGTGGGACGAACTGGCGCGTGGCGGAGTCTGGATCGTTCACAAGGCCCGCGACATTCGCGGCAAGCGGCTTGTCGCGCTGAAGCGTGTGAGGCCGGGCAGTCCCTTGACGCCTGAGCATCTCGTTCGGCTGCGCGGGACGGCCGAGGAGGCCCGCAAGTTGAATCACCCTCACATCGCCAGTCTGCTTGAGATCGGCGGCGGCGGCTCGCGTCTGTTCCTGGCCCTGGAGTTGATCGAGGGCGGCAGTCTGCCGCGCAAGACAGCCGGCCGGCCCCTGGCCCCCCTCGACGCCGCCCATCTGGTCGAACTGCTGGCGTGCGCCGTGCATTATGCTCACGAACAGGGACTGATCCACTGTCATCTGCAACTGGGCAATGTGCTGCTGGCCAACCCCACCGAGACGAAGGACCTCTCGCCGGTCGAAGCCGCCCTGGGAGTGCCGAAGTTGATCGGTTTCGAGATGGCGCGCCGGCGCAAAGATCGAGGAGTGGGGGTGACCCTCGATACGATTCGTCCCACGTCGTACGCCATGGCGCCCGAGCAATTGTTCAACAAGCCGGAGCAGATCGGCCCGGCGACGGACGTCTATGCGCTGGGAGTGCTGCTCTACGAACTGCTGACGGGCCGGCCCCCCTATCAGGCGACGACGACGTCCGATCTGTTGCTGCGGGTCGGCTTCGAGATCCTGCCTCGCCCGCGCACTCTCAACCCGGAAGTGCCGGTCTGGCTGGATCACGTCTGTCTGGCGTGTTTGGAGATGGATCCGGCCGAGCGCTACGCCAGCGCCGCCGAGTTGGCGGAAGACCTGAGACGCTTCCAGAAGGGGGAACGTCCCCTGGTTGTGCCGCCGTCGTGGTGGGCGCGCTTTCGCGGCTGGCTCCGCGCCCGCCTGGGCCGCTGAGCCGCTATCTTGCTCCCCGTTTCGCGCTCTTTTCTTGCTCTGGTGATCTAATCATCCGTCCACTATCCTGAAAGAGGCCACATTCGTTGCATTGCGCGTACTCCACACCCTCGGTCGAGTGCGTGGTCGGTCGGAGTGCGCCCAAGAAGACAGAACGATGAGGGCGATGGCGCGGGATGGGTTGCCGCAAGTCATTGTGGAAATTGGTTTTGTGATCGGCGGACTGGTTTCGGTGTCTGACACCTTTGTTGGCCCAAGCCGTCCGGAGCCGTCCGGGGTTTGACCCCTTTCTTTGCTTGAGGCAAATGGGGCGCACTGGGAGAAGTAGCACGTCCGTTCCCATGACCTGACACTGACCGTTGAGGATGTGTCAGCCAACAACGTTCGGCTACGCCTGGAGGGATCAGTCCGGCTCGCCCACGACGCCCCGAAGGAGGCTGTCCGCTATCATCAGGCCCTTCGCCCTTTACACCACGATGATCCCAAAGCCTTCGCGCGCTGTGATGCTCAGATGCTCGGCTATCTGAGTTACGACCTGAAGAGGGAAGCCTTCAAGCGCTTTGACGTGGTGGCCCTCGGCGAGTACGTCGGCCCGCTGTTGAATCCATATTGCAGCGAAGACCGGCAGAATTGTTATCTGATCAAGCCCTGCCCGCTGGGTGTCTCCTTTGAGATTGCCGCACCTGGCCGTGCCGTCCCACCAGCCAGTTGTGCGACGGACGGTCTTCTGAAGTAATTCCGCCCAGGCCACGATGAGTATCTATGCCGGAGGGTCGAGTAAGGCTGTTTTGGAAAAAAGAGAAAAACAAGCGGCGGCCAGCGCCCTCTAACCTGATAGCTCATCGATTTGTACGAGGCCCTTCATGCGGCAGGGACAACTCCGAGCGGTCCTGGGATACCTTCACCGAGTCGCCAACCCAGATAGCGGCGAGTTCGGGGATGCTCATTTCCTGGAACGATGGCGCACGCAGCGGGATGCGGCGGCGCTGGAGGTACTGGTCTGGCGACACGGCGCCCTTGTGTGGAGCGTCTGCCGGCGCATCCTGGGCCGCGAACAGGATGCCGAGGATGCCTTCCAGGCCACCTTCCTGACCTTCTTGCGCAAGGCCGACACCATCGGCCAGGGCCAGTTCCTGGGCAGTTGGCTTTACAAGGTCGCGTATCGGATCGCCCTGGCGGCCCGTGTCGCGTCGGCCAGGCACACGGTTCGTGAACCACTCGATGCCGACTTCCCGGAGACCATCGCCGTGGACGACTGGGGCGAACTCGGGCCGGTGCTCGATGAGGAAGTCAATCGCCTGCCCGAAAAGTATCGCCGGCCCTTCGTGCTGTGTTATCTCGAAGGCAAAACCACGGACGAGGCGGCCCGTGACCTCGGCTGTCCGCGCGGCACCGTGGGGACCCGGTTGGCGTGGGCGCGGGAGCGTCTGCGGACGCGCCTGGCGCGGCGGGGCCTCGCGCTCTCCACAGCAGGGCTTGTTGCGCTTCTGTCCGAGCAGATAGCGACAGCGAGTGTGCCGCCGTCTCTGGTGTTGAGTATTGTCCAAACCGCGGGCTTTTCCGCAGCCGGCAAAACCGTGGCGGCGGGTGTGATTTCCACCCAGGCAGCGATACTGACTCAAGGAGTATTACAAGCCATGTTCCTGACCAAACTCAAAATGATCGCGATCGTTCTGTTCGTGGCCTGCATTCTGGGGAGCAGCGCGGGACTGCTCGCTCACCAGGTCCTATCCGGCCAGGCCGAGGAGAAAGACCGGATTGCCGCCGCAGAGGACAAGCCAAAAGACAAACCCGCGCCGTCAAAGGATAAACCCGCGCCGGCGAAGGACAAACCTGCGCCGGCGAAGGACAAGGGCGGAAAAGAAGCCAATTTGCCGCAAGTGTCCGGCAAGGTGGTGCAGGTGGATGGCGACGGCAAGGCCCTCAGCGTGGAGGTTCCGTCCAAGGGGGAAAAACCCCGGAAAGTCGATATTAAGATTACCGACAAGACCCAGGTGGTTTTCAGCCACGTTGGGCCGAACGAGGCCAAGGCGACGGAAGGCTACAGCGCCGAGGTCTGGCTGGAAAAAGAGAGCAAGGACGCGGCAACTCGCGTGCATCTGAAGGGACACCGAACGGGTTCCGGACTCAGCGAAAAGTTCGCACACCCCCAACTGACGCATCCGGTGGTCGCCGTGGCTGCCGACGGCAAGGGAATCACGCTGGAATCGGGCAAGGTGGAGTCCGTGAAGCTCGTCATCCAGTTCACGGAGCAGACCAAAGTGCTGTTCTTCAACGTTCCTCGTGGCGGAGCGAAACCGGCGGAGGGCCAGGAGGCGCGGGTGTGGCTGGCAGATAATTCCAAGGACACGGCCAGGTTGGTGAAGCTGACCGGCACGGCCGAGGGCAAGCCGGCGGAGGGCAAGGAAAAAGCAGCGAACCGCTCGGGCAAGATCGTCGGCGTATCCGGCAACGGCAAGCTCCTGACCGTGGAGGTCCTGGTTGGCAAGAACCAACCGACAAAGACAGAAATCAAGCTCACGGACTCCACTCGGGAGAGTTACCACGGTGTCGCGGCCGACGGGGCCAAACCGGTCGAGGGGTATCAGGTGCAGGTCTGGCTGGCCGAGGGTTCGGAGGACACCGCCACACGCGTGCGACTTACCCGGAACGATCCGCGCAAGACCATGGACGCCAGGATCAAGGGAGTGTCCGAGGACGGCAGCCGGTTCACCCTGGAGACCGCATTCAAGGGAGGCGAATCCGCCAAGCGCGAGATCAAAACGTCCACGAAGACCAGGCTGCTTTTCTTCAACGTCGGTCCCGGCGGCGCAAAGCTGACCGAGGGCTATCACGTCCACGGCTGGCTGGCGGAAGGCTCGGAGGACACTGCGGATGAATTGATACTGTCACGCCCGGAGAAACCCGCCGACAAGACCCCGTCAAGCA
>JBBRIK010000597.1:0-4665 GCA_038221045.1 Gemmatales bacterium | reverse complement strand
GCCGCAAGCGGCAACTCACGCTCCTAACTCGCGGCACGCATCGATCTTCTTGTCGATGTGTTCCATCAGATCGCGGACGATGCGTTTGTGTTCGTCGCTGCTGACCAGCGGCATACATTTGTTGGTGATGCGGCGCAGCTTCTGAAACTCCTTCATCAGGTCGCGCAGGATCTCACGCAACGCCGACCAGTCCACCTGGAAGCGCGGCAGATTGCCCACCTGATTCATCACCTTGCTCAACTGATCCGTCAACTGATCGCAGAGGTTGCCCATCAGCGGGATGACGTTGCCGACCATGCTCACCGCGCGCTCGTTGACGCGGTGGTCGTCCGGGTAGCGGCGCATGACATGCTCGATCTCCGTCAGCAACCGTTCGATGTCCGACAGGCTCTTCACCTCGACGAGATCCAGCTCATACAGGTCCAGTTGCGGATCATTCGGCCTCACGCGGCGCAGGTCGTCCAGCACCTTGCGAGCGCGGTTGGGCTGCTTCGACGTGACATAGACGTGGAACATCCGCTCCATCAGGTCCGGATCGTCGGGCCGCATCCGCGAGGCGCGGTTGAGGTAGTTCAGCACTGTCGGCCACTTCTCCTTCGCGGAGAAGGTGTTAGCCAGGTGAATGAGCGTCTCATACTCCAGCGACTGCACATACCGAGTAACGTCCGGTGGCGTCGGGATCCGGGTGCCGTCGAGCAGTTCGAGGAAGCGCGTCCAGTGCGTCTCCGCCTCGAAGACCTGATCGCTGCGCTCCAGGGCAAGCGCAAGGTTCTGCTGCAAGCGCGGATCGTTCGGCAACTGCTTGGAGGCCATCGTGAACTCTCGCACGGCGCGGTCGAAGTCAGAGGTGACGAAGGCACAGACGCCGAGCAGATTGCGCAGGATGGCCTGGTTCTGGCGCGAGGCTTTCTCGCGGGCCAACGGCTCCAGCAAGAATGTCGTCTCGGTCCAGCGCGAGCGGGCGATCAAATCTCGAGCGCGGGCCAGGGCGCACTCGAAATACGCTTCCGTCACCGGCTGGCTGTGGGGGCGCGTCGTGTAGAGGGTCCGCATCATCTGGAACATCGCGTCGAGGTTGCCCAGGCCGCGCAGCACCTTGAGGATGGACAACTCTTCGGGCTGCGACAGGTTTTCCAGCGGCGAATCGAGGCTGAGCATCACCAGCGGCACCTCGGCCCCCGGCGCTTCCTGCTTCCAGTGCGACACCAGTTCGTCGAGGATGCTCAGAAGCCGTTTCTTCTCGGCGTTCGGCGCCAGGCGCGCGGCTGCCGAGATGGCGGCCCGCGCCTGCTCGAACTGGGCGAGGCTGAGCCGGGTCAGGGCGAGATTGTAGGCAGCGGCGAAGGACTTCGGGTCCATCTGCACGGCGCGGGCGAGTTCCTCATCGGCCTGGGCGAGGTTGCCCTCGCGCAGCGACAGCAGGCCCATTTGCAGGAAGATGTTGGCGTCGGGCCTGGGGATCTTGCGAAAAGCAGACCGAGCCTCGGCGATGCTGCCGTCGCGCTTGTGGGCCAGGGCGAGCATGTAGACGATGGCGGGATCGGAGCAGCCGGCCTGCGAGGCGCGGTCGAGCAACCCCGCCGCGGCCGAGAATCGCGTCTCGACCACTTCCAGCACCGGGATGTCTTCATCTTGCGCCATCGCACGCCCTTCTGCCGCTTGCGGCTTAGCGGTCTTCACCGCTCAGCCCTTTTTCTCGTCCCCATACAGCATCTGCTGGCCCGCCTTGAACAGCGACAAGCCGATCAGCGGACCCAAACGCCGATCGCGCAAGCCGAGTTTGCCCGCCTCGCGAAAGCGCTCCGCCGCCTGCTCGAACTGTCCCGACTTGAGGGCGACCAGCCCCGCCAGCATGACCATGTGCCGCAACGGTTCGTCGAGGTTCCACTCGGAACGCTTGCCGGCGTCGAGGGCCGTCCACCACTTCACCGCCTCGGCATAGACGCCACGCTGGAACCCGACTCGCCCGAGCAACGCGCGGGCAAGCTCCGACGATGGGCCCGGCGAGTCAGCCACCTTCTGCAATATCTGGAACGCCGCCGCGTCCTCGCCGCGCTGCAGATGCGCCCACGCCAAAATGTACTGCCCTTCTCCCGCCAGATCGGCCTGGGTGCTCGCCTTTTTCGCCGCCTCGACCGCGCGCGCGCCATCGCCCGCCACCAGATGACACACTGCCGCCATCAACTGATAGCGTCCATCCTCGACTTCGGGACGGAAGAGCCGGACGAGTTCTTTCAGCCCGGCCTCGTTGCCCGTCGTGGCCCGCAGGGCGGCCAGCATCCAACTCGCCTCGACATGGCCGGGCTGCTCGCGCAGACACTCGACCAGGAACGCTTCGGCCTGCGTCAATCCCGCTCCGGCCGCGCCATTGCTGGCCGCCAGCGACGAGGCCAGCATTAACCGGCCTCCCAGGAACGCGACGGAGGCGCGGGCCGGCCCACGCGCCATGCTCATGGCTCGTTGCAGCGAGACCAGGCACGCCTGCTGATTGCCCTGCTGCTGCTCGATGATCGCCCGGCGAACCACAGGCGTCGCATCGGCGGGATCGAGTCCCTGCCAGGCCGCGAGGAAACGCTGCGTCCTGTCCAGATCGCCGCGCCGGAAATAGAGACAGGCCGCACGATCGTGCGCCTTCAGCGAGCGCGGCGATAGACGCAACAGCACGCCGACCGCCCGCAGCGCTCCGTCCTTGTCGTCCATCTCCTCCATCCACGCCGAACGCTGGAGCAGCAGTTCCTCGCCGCGCGAGGGATAGTCCGCCCCGAGAGCCGGCGGGAAATGTCCCGGCTGCTTCTCCGAGAAGCGCTCCAGGAAGAGATTCTCGACATCTTCCAGGTCCCATTTGTTCTGGGCGAAATAGATCAATGCGGCGGCGCGATCGCGGAACGCGCGGGCCAGCAGATCGAGTTCGCCCTCGCCGCGCACTCCATGAACGACGGCTGCCCGGCCGAAGAGCCAGGCAAAGTCGTCGCGGACGGCGTCGGGGAACTTGCGCGATAGTTCCAGGTAGCCTCCCGCCGCGTCGGCGTCGTGCCCCTGGACCGAGGCGAGGATTGTGCAGAGTCTCAGCAGGTCTTCGCGGCCGACTTCGAGGTTGATCGAGCGCGCCTCGGCATGAACGGCGCTCATGATGGCGGCGTATTCGGAATTGCCGCTGCCGTTGAAACGCGACACCTGCTGGACGGCCCAGGCGACGTTCCTCGGACGGTCCTCCGGCTGCGTCGGCCGGCCCTTGGCGCCGCATAGGGCGAGATAGCCGGCCGTCAGCCCATGCGTTGGCTCCAACTCCAGAGCAGCACGCAGATGCTTGAACGCCTGATCGTGCTTGCCCAGTCGCGTCAGGGCCAAACCCAGACCGCGCAGGACCGGCAATGTCGGCGCTGCCTCTTGCAGCAGCTTGTTGAAGACGTCGGACGACTCCTGGAAGTTGCCCTGCCGATAGTACGCCTGTCCCAGCGCCATCTCGCCCTGACGGATGATCGCCCGCAGATCGCCGCCGAGGACGGGACAGACGTAGGTGTGCTTCTCGGCCAGCCGCCGAACAAACGACTTGCCGGTGGCGAAGGCCTCGATCCAGGCGCGATTGGGCGTCGCCAGCCACATCGGCAAGCCGCGCGCTCCGATCGCTTTTTGCAGAACGCGAATCGCGATGCCGCTATCGCCGCCGCATGCCGTCAGCGAGACACCCATTTGCCAGGCGACAAAGGAACAGTTTGCGTCAATGCGATTGGCCTCGCCCAGGATGCGGAGCGCGTCCGCCGGCTTGCCCTGCTTGTGCAGCAACATACCGATGTAGAGCGGCGGATCGATGAACTGCTTGTTGCCGAACTGATGGGCCTGATCGAAGGCGACCAGCGCCTGATCGAGTTGCCCCTCGCGCACCAGGCCGATTCCCTTCCAGAAGTGAGCCTCCGGGATGTTCGGCTGGAGGACGAGAGCGCGTTTGAGCAGGTTGGCGACGGCATTCGCCGTTGCCGGCCCGGCCGCGACGTTGTCGCGGACGGCCGCCATGATCGCCTCGACGACCTGCTGGCGAAACACCGGGGGATCGATGCCAACGAGCGGGGCGGCTTCCTGAAGCAGTTGCGCGCTGTCCTCGTAGCGTCCCTCGCGCAGCGCGACGTCGCCGCCGGCCTTGAGTGCCTCCCCTTCGAGCGTGTGCAGTTTCTTTTCCCAGGCCGCGGACGGGTTCTTCTGAAGCAGGCCACGAACGAGAGCGTGGGCCTGCTCCCAGTCGCCTTCCTTGAGCAAGCGCGAGGCGCGTGTGAAGGCGCGGGTGCGCTGAGGCCCTGGACCGAGGACCAGCCACAGGGCGGCCCCGACCAACGCGAGACCCATCAGGGCCGCCAGCAGCAAGCCCACGTTTACAGCAAGGAGAATCACAGCGAAGTTGCCCATGTTCCGTTCCGCCGCTTGCGGCTTTGCATTCGGATGCTAAGCCGCAAGCGGCAAGACAAAGTCACACCGATCCCTCCAGCAATCCCGTCGCGCTATCCTCGTCATCGATGCCCCGACCCTCGCGCGCCAACCAGTCGATCTTCCCCAGTTCCTTCATCCAGCGCCGCACTGTCCTGACAGTTTCCGCCGGATCGTCCTTGACGCCGCGGCTCAGCCCCTGGGTCTGACGCGCGATGTCATTCAACTTCACTTCCAGGTCCTTGCGGC
>JBBRIK010000596.1:0-4665 GCA_038221045.1 Gemmatales bacterium | reverse complement strand
GATTTCCATCCGCAACTCGAGCATCTCTTCGAGGAAATCGGGCGTCATCTCGCGCGCTTCAGACGCCGACGGCCCGCCTTCGAGCGCGAGCAGATATTCCGCTCGCTTGAAGGGATCGCGAATGGTGTTATACGCCTCGTTCAGCAGCGCGGTCAATTCGAGACTCGCGCGCTGTTCCGAAGTCGGAGCGAGCTGATGAAAGTCAGGATGCGTTTCCCGGCTGCGCGCGAGGTAGTTCGCCTCGATGTCCGCGGCGACCAGGGAGAACGAACGCGGCAGACCGAGGACCTCAAAGTGATTCGGCGGCGACGCCATCGCATTCCTCGTCCGCCGCTTGCGGCTTAGCAAAGCCGCAAGCGGCGAAGAACGATCACATCGAGAACGACGAGCCGCAGCCGCAATGGCTCTTGGCGGTCGGGTTGACGATGCTGAAACCGCGCTGGTTCAGGTCGTCGTGGAAATCGACCGTCGCGCCTTCGAGGTACATCAGGCTGCGCTTATCGACCAGAACTGATATGCCTTGGAAATCGAAGCGCTCGTCGAGCTTCTCGTTGTAGACCGGATCGAGGTCGAGTTTGTGCTGGAAGCCCGAGCAGCCGCCGCCGACGACCCGCAAGCGCAGGTGGACGACTTCGGGGAAGCTGCCGGTCTCGCGCTGTTCGGCGACGATGCGGCGAACCTCGGCCGCGGCCTTCTCCGTGACGTTGATCGCGGGCTTGGCCTCGGTCTTGACCTCGGGCGTATTCACTTCGATGAGATTGGTAGCCATGAGTGCTGTCTCCTTTCTTTGGTTCAGACGGTAACGGTTTCGTTCTGTTGTTGCTGCTGTTCTTGCTGAGCGTGCTGCTTCTGCTGGTAGTCCTTGACAGCCGCCTTGATGGCGTCCTCGGCCAGCACGGAGCAATGCACCTTGACCGGCGGGAGACTCAGCTCCTCGACGATCGAGGTGTTACGGATATCGAGCGCCTCATCGACAGTCTTGCCCTTGAGCCACTCGGTCGCCAGGCTGCTGGAAGCGATGGCGCTACCGCAGCCGAAGGTCTTGAACTTCGCGTCGGTGATCTTCCCAGTCATTGGATCGACCAGGATCTGGAGTTTCATAACGTCCCCACACTCCGGCGCGCCGACCACACCCGTGCCGACGTTCACGTCCGCCTTGTCGAAACTGCCGACGTTGCGCGGATTGTTGTAGTGATCGAGAACCTTGGTGCTGTATGCCATGGGTGAAATCCCTCCTGCGAAAAGACATTCCGATTAGCCACTCAATGCGCCGCCCACTGCACGGTCTTCAGATCGACGCCTTCCTTGTGCATCTCGTAGAGCGGACTCATCTCACGCAACTTTCTCACCGCCTTGACCACATGATCGATCGTGTAGTCCACCTCGTCCTCCGTGCTGAAGCGGCCCAGACCGAAGCGGATGCTCGAATGAGCGAGGTCGTCGCCGACGCCCAGCGCCTTGAGCACATAACTCGGCTCCAGGCTGGCCGACGTGCAGGCCGACCCACTCGACACCGCCACGTCCTTCATGCCCATCATCAGCCCCTCGCCCTCGACGAACGCGAAACTGAGATTGAGGTTGCCCGGCAGCCGTTCCGTCGGATGGCCATTTAGCTCGACCGCATCGAGTTGACTGGTGATGCCGTCCTGAAGTTTCTTTCTGAGATTCAGCAAACGCTGTGCCTCCCCAGACAACTCCTTGCGGCACAACTCGCAGGCCACCCCGATGCCGACGATATTCTGTACCGCGAGGGTGCCGCTCCGCATGCCGCGCTCGTGGCCGCCGCCGTCGATCATCGGATCGAGCCGGACGCGCGGGTTCTTCCGCCGCACATAGAGAGCGCCGACGCCTTTGGGACCGTAGATCTTGTGAGCGCTGAGCGACAGCAGATCGATGCCCATCTCCTCGACGTCGAGCGGCACCTTGCCGGCCGCCTGAACCGCGTCGGTGTGGAACAGAACGCCTGTCTCCTTGCACAACTTGCCAAGGGCGGCGACCGGCTGAAGCGTGCCGATCTCGTTGTTCGCCGCCATGATGCTGACCAGGATCGTCTGCTCGGTCATGGCCGCGGCAACCTGTTCGAGGTTCACCTGGCCGTACTTATCGACCGGCAGATAGGTGACCTGATAACCGTCGCGCTCGAGACGTTTGCACGGATCGATGACCGCCTTGTGTTCGGTCACCTGCGTGATGATGTGCTTGCCCTTGCGGGCATACATCGCCGCGACGCCCTTGATGGCAAGGTTGTTGCTCTCGGTCGCGCCGCTGGTGAAGATGATTTCCTTGCCGGTGGCACCGATGAGCGATGCGACCTGATCGCGGGCGGTATCGACGGCTTCCTCGGCGAACCAGCCGAAGGTGTGATTGCGACTGGCCGAGTTGCCATAGTGTTCGCTGAAGAACGGCAGCATCGCCTCGACCACGCGCGGATCGCAGCGTGTCGTCGCGTTATTGTCCAGGTAGATTGGTGTCTTGACCATGATTCAGGCTCTCTCTTCCACGGGCTTCGCTTGCAAGCAAGGGGGATTACTGGGCCAGCAACTTCTCGACCGGCACGAGATGGAGACCGAAGACCGCCGGGTTGACCGCCCCGCCCCCCCGAAGGACTTCCGCCAGAGTGACGCTTCGGAGCAGATCGCGAATCCGGCGGTGGACGTCGGCGATGGCTCCCTTGACCGGACAGATAGCTTCAATGGTGCAGGTGGACCCTGCCGCCGACGGGCGCGTGCATTCGGCGAGATGGAACGCCTCGTCGAGGGCCTCCATCAACTTGGCCAGACTGACGTCCTCGGCCGGTCGCCGCATGACATAGCCGCCCTTGACGCCGCGATGACTGATGACGAAACCCTTGTGGCACAACAACTTGAGAATGTTCGCCACAAAGCCCTTCGACAGACCGTAGCGGTCGGCAATCTCACGCGCGCAGCCACCCTCACGTTTCTGATCGAGGAACGACAATATCAGGAGCGCGTAATCAACCTTGCGGCTCATCAGCGACATCGCGGCGCTCCTTTGTGACTGTTCTTACCATACAGTAGTCTGCCACTACCATTTTAGAGATATAACAGAACTCGTCTAGTACTCTTTTCCATAAGACATCGTGATTTTTTTCACGAATGGCAGGCGATGAGTGCGTAACCCTTGGGACTGGTTATGGTTCTGGCCTTGGCTGCGCTGCCGGGGTACAATCCGGCGAGAGGGCAAACCAGGGAGGTAGTCATGATCCGCATCCTCGTGGTTGAGGACAGTGCCACGCAGGCTGAGGCGCTCCGCCTCATGCTGGAGAGTGGAGGGTTCGAGGTCGCCGTCGCGCGGAACGGGCGGGCGGGGCTGACGCTCGCCCAGAACGGCCCTTTCGACCTGATCCTCAGCGATATTTTGATGCCTGACCTCTCCGGCTACGAACTCTGCCGGCAACTCAAGACCGATCCGCAAACGAGTCAGACGCCGGTCGTCCTGCTGACCCAACTCACAGACCCGCTCGACATCCTCAAGGGTCTGGAGTGCGGCGCGGACAACTTCATTACCAAACCGGTTGACGTCAACCACCTCCTCCGCCGCATTCGCAACATTCTGGACAACCGCAGCCAGCGCGGGCAGGGCGTGTTGCAGACGGGGACCGTGCTGTCCTTCCGCGGCAAGGGCGTCACGATCACTACCGACAAGGAACAAATCCTGGATCTGTTGCTCGCCACGGTGGAGGACTTCGTCATCGCCCGGATGCACGAGCGCGAAGCCCAGGTTGCTCGTGAGAAACTGGAGAAGCAGACAGAAGAGTTGACCGAGTCCAGCAAACGCAAGGACCAGCATCTGGCGATGCTGGCGCATGAGCTGCGCGGCCCGATGGCCCCGCTGCTCACCAGCCTGCATCTGCTGCGTCAGAAGGGCGGGGATGCTGCCGCCCGCGAGCAATCGCTGGACCGGATGGAGCGGCAACTGGGGCATCTGGGCCGGCTGATCGACGACCTCCTCGACGCCTCGCGCGTGGTCCAGGGCAAGGTACAACTCCGTCCCGTGCGGCTGGACCTCGTCCGTCTGGTCCGCACGGCGGTTGAAGATCGGCGAGCCGTCCTGGAGCAGCGCGGTTTGGGTCTGGTCGTGCAAACACCGGAGACGCCGCTCTGGGTTCAGGGTGATGAGGTGCGTCTGGCCCAGGTATTCTCCAACCTCCTGGACAACGCCGCTCGCTACACGGACCGGGGTGGACAGGTCGCCGTGCGGGTATCGCCCGACGTGGCGCGTCAGCGAGCGGAGGTCGCAATCGCGGACACCGGCGTCGGCATCGCTCCGGACGTTCTGCCCCGGCTCTTCGAGCCATTCGCTCAGGCAGAGCAAGAACTGGACCGTCCTCGGGGCGGACTGGGTTTGGGTCTGTCCGTGGTCAAGGGGCTGGTCCAACTGCACGGCGGCGAGGTCCATGCGGTCAGTCCGGGGTTGGGAAAAGGGGCGGAGATCATCGTGCGCCTGCCCTTGGAGCCGGAACCCGCCGCGCTGGTCGGGGCATCGTCCGCTTAGTCGCAGGCTCAGGTTAGCCTGCGCGTCGTCGTGATCGAGGACAACCGCGACGCGGCGAACAGTCTGCGAATGCTGCTCGAAGATTTGGGTCATGAGGTGCGGGTTGCCTACGCCGGCCCCGACGGTGTTCGGATCGCGACGGAATGGGGG
>JBBRIK010000595.1:0-4666 GCA_038221045.1 Gemmatales bacterium | reverse complement strand
GGTAACGTGATCGGTTGGTTGGCCGCGCCGCGGTTTCTTCGGAGCGGCGCGTGTACTGCGTCATCGCGCCACAGGCTCCGCTCCAAAGACTCCGCGTCGCGGCTAACCGCGCTGAGCCTCCACACATCGGGAGTCATCACTTGACATTGACCCAGTACAGGTTGCCATCCTTCTCGATGGTGAAGATCTTGCTCCCCGCGGCGAACAGGGCGATGCTCCCGGCGAACTCCGGCTTGCCGATCGGCTTCCACTTCCCCGTCGTCAGGTCCGTTACAAAGAGACGGCCCGCCGGTTCGGTCGTGTAAAGCACTCCCTTGAGGACGGTCGCCGTCACGGTGTCCTTCCAGTCCGCCGCTTGCCCAACCTTACGCCAGGTGCCGTCGCGAGGATTGACGCGATAGAGCCTGCCGGATTTCTCGATTGTGTACAGGCTGTCGCCGGCTGCGAACATCCTCTGGGTGTTGATGAACTCCGCCTTGCCAATCTGTTTCTTCATCCCGGTCCCCAGGACGGTCATCTGCAGACAGCCGGCGGCGTCGATGGTGTAAAGCAGGCCCTTGTGGACCGTCCCGGCCAGCGTTCCCTTCCAACCTTCCTTCGCGCCTACCCGGACCCAGGCGCCGTCACCCGGATTGACCCGGAAGAGATTGCCGTCCTTCTCGATGGTGTAAAGGCTGTTCCCCGCCGCAAACAGGAAGGTCGTGCCGGCGAATTCCGGCTTGCCGAGCGGCATCCAGTTGCCGTTCGAGAGATCGGTCACATACAGCGCGCCGCTCGCTTCGATGCTGTAGAGCCGCTCGTCGAGAACGGTGACGGCTCGCGTGTTCTTCCAGTCGCCAGGACGGCCAAGCGGACCCCACGCACCGGGCGTTCCCGTCGGGTAGGGATAGTTCTGCGCCGTGGGATCGCCCGCGAAGGGATAGAGGATGCGCGTGCGCTCGACGGTTTCCTGTTCGTCGAAGCCGATGTAATGCACCTTGCAACTCGCGCCTTCCATCTTGAGCGAACGAGCGGGGAACCATTGGCCTTTCTGTTCCACCAGCAGAGGTTTGCCGTCGGCAGGGAGACAGAGGGCTTCTCGGGGAACGGAGTTCGTGAGGAAGTATGGTCCCGGAGCGCTGGCCCAGCCGAGGAGATGGACCTGGAAAGTGTTGCCGTCCTGTTTCTCCTTGAGGGCGGAATACCAGTGTCCCTTGTGGACCACGCCGACAAGGTTGGGCGCCGTCTTCGTCAACGGCAGCGGACCCTTCAGGTCTTTCGCCTTGAGCACGATCGGCGTCTGGCTGCCCGCCATCGTTCTCGGCTCCGGCCACCATTCTCGATAGCGCAGGCGGATGTAACGGATCACTTCATCGAGTTCGATGACGCCGTCTCCGTTGAAGTCGGCCCGGCCATAGAGCGCCTCGGCCAGGGCGATGTCGAGTTCATTGTTGGTCGTTTGCTTCGCCGAACAGGAACAAATCGCCGTCACGTTGGACGGCATCGGCAGGTCGTCCTTGTGGACTTCGGCAAAGCCTCCCGAGGTGCAGGTTTCGAGCAGCACCAGAGCCTGACAGGGCAGTTTGCCCAGTTCCGTCTTGACCTCGTCTCCCCAGAGCGTCTTCTTGTCGATGGTTTCCACGCTCCATCCCTTCGTGGGATGAGTGGAGCCATGACAGGTGAGATAGAGCACCACGAGGTCGTCCTTGCCCGCGTTCTCGCGGAGCCAACTGAAGCCGGCGAGCAGACCGGCGCGGGTGGCCTGTTTGCCGAGGATCTGCCTGGCGTTCATCTGGCGATAGAAGTCCTTGCCCTGCTCGCGAAAGACCTTCTCGATCTCCGGTGGGAAGCAGTTGTAATCGTTGACGTGGGCCGCGCCTCCTTGCTGATTGAAAGCAATGGCCAGGACGTGCAACTTGGCCTTTTTCCCGGCGAGCGGTTCGGTCGCGAGGCAAGGAAGAGGCAGGACCGCCAGCAGAACGAGCAGAAACGCGCGAGCCATGAGTCACCTCCGCATCAGAACGACACAATGCCGCTATAGGTAGAACTGCGGGGAGAGACGAGCCGTCCACAGCGAGACAGAAGTTCCTCGTTCCCACGCTCTGCGCTATCCATTCCCTCGTTCCCACGCTCTGCGTGGGAACGTGCTCTTCGACGCTCTGCGTCGTCTCTGTGCGGGAGACGCTGGGTCGCGTCGGTTCGGAAGACGCCGCAGAGCGTCGAAGAAGCCGTTCCCACGCAGAGCGTGGGAACGAGGATCCCGAGTTAGGGCGTGGAATGTGGGACGAACACTTCGCATCGCGGCTACCCTGGCGCTTGCTGTCTTGACCGTCCGCGCTTTGTACGCGACAATGAGTCATCGCTGTCCCCACAAGAAATACCATGAACCCACCGCCCGATCCCCATTCCGCGACTCCTCAAGGGACTGGCTCTCCGCCCGGAAGCGAGCTGGGCGAAACGCTGGTGCCGGTCGCTCCCCCGGCGACAGACAACGCCAGTCCCAGCACTCCCAACAGCTTGCTCGAAACCTTGACCGCCCCGACCGAGCGGCCCCCTCCCGCGCCGTCCCTGACCGTCAGCGTAGCCGGTTACGAGTTGCTCGGCGAGTTGGGACGGGGCGGCATGGGCGTCGTCTACAAGGCTCGCCATCTGCAACTCAACCGCATCGTCGCCGTCAAGATGGTCCTCAACGCCGGCTACGCGGGGCCGGCGGAACTGGCGCGCTTCAAGGTCGAGGCGGAAGCGGTGGCGCAGTTGCAGCACGTCAACATCGTCAACGTCTACGAGGTGGACGAGTGCGAGGGCCGGCCCTACTTCACGCTGGAGTTTTGCGCGGGCGGCAGTCTGGAGAAGAAGACGGCCCAGACCGTCTTCTCCTTCGAGGAGGCGGCCCGGCTGGTGGAATGTCTGGCCCGCGCGATGGACTACGCCCATCAGAAGGGCATTGTCCATCGCGATCTCAAGCCGGCCAACGTCCTTCTCGCCGAGGACGGAACGCCGAAGATCACCGACTTCGGTCTCGCCAAGTTCCTCGACGGCCATTCCGGCCAGACCGCGAGCGGCTCCATCATGGGGACGCCCTCGTACATGGCTCCCGAGCAGGCCAAGGGCAAGGTGAAGAGCATTGGCCCCGCCGCAGACATCTACGCTTTGGGAGCGATCCTCTATCAACTGCTGACGAAACAGCCTCCTTTTCAGGGCGAATCGTCTCTCGAAACGCTGTCGCAGGTGGTGAATGACGAGCCGGTGCCGCCCCGCCGCCTGAATCCGCGCTTGCCGCGCGACCTGGAGAGCATCTGCCTGAAGTGCCTGCAAAAGGAGCCGGCGCAGCGATACTCCAGCGCGAAAGCCCTTGCTGACGATTTGCACCACTTCCTTGCGGGCGAGGCGGTGACGGCCAAACGCGGGACGCTGCTCCAGGCGGCAAGCCGGCTCCTGAAGCGTCATCGCTGGCTCCTCGCCTCCGTCTGCCTCGCCCTCTGCGCGGGCGCGGCCGTGTTCTTCCTGACGAGCAACCAGCCGGCCCCTGTTGCTCAACCGGACCCCTATGTGGAGATGCGAAGGGTGGAAGTGCAGCGTGAGGTGGCCAGCCTCCGGCGCACGACGATTGTTCCCATCCGGAGCCATCCTCCGGGATCCGTCGAAGTGGATCGGGCCGAGACTCCCGACACCTCCGCGTTCGAGGTCCTCGACGACGCTCGGGTTTGGGACCTGCGCGCCTGGAAGCCCGTGCCGCCCGCGCGCAAGGGCGAGTTGATCTCGCCCGTGTCCCTGACCTCCCGGAGGCGTCTGAAAAAGCTCGTCGAGGCCAAGGAATTCGTGCAACAGTCGCGAACCTCCGGGGCCGAGGTGTTCTGCACCTGTCCGTCCCACCCGGACGCCTGCCGCGTTCTGGTCGTGAAGACGCCCTCGCATGTCGGGCTGCAACAGACCAAGAGCCGGCAGTGCATTGTGGACGTCAACAACATTCCGGTGCAGAAAGAGTTCGATCTCCGTTTCGTCGAGACGTTCTGGAACAACGTGCAGGACGCCGAGGACCGCTGGCTGGGTTTCATCGGTTATCCTCATGCCTTCAAGGTGTCGATGCTGCTGCTCTTTCCCGAAGATCGGCCCTTCAAGGACTACAGCCTGACCGTGGCCCCCACGGTGAAGGCGAGTGCGGCCCCCTACACCGGGCGGAAGATCGTCTTCATGGACGAGAAACGGACGTATCTGTTCTGGGAGATCCTTCAGCCGACGGAACAACAGGTCTATCGCATCCACTGGGATTGGTAGCGGCCTGGCTGAAATGGCACATCCTCTCCTTGTGCCCAAGTTTTTCAGCGATTCTTCAGGCGTATTGTCTTCTGATGATAGCAGCCAAAGCGCGCTAAGCTATGATGTACGTCGCGCGGGATTCGTTAATTGCGTCTGCTCCACACCCCCGGTGTGCGAGATTTGCGTCCGGGGTGCGCCCTGAGGCTGTCACGACATTCGTCCGGCGTCCGATTGCCGTGAGAGGGAGTCCGTTCAATACTGTTCGGCCCGATAGCTGCTGGTGGTTCGTCAATCGTGGATTGACTTGCAGCGACCCCTGCCGGCTTGTCCGGCAGGTGAAGCAGTTCGCCAGGCTAACCAGTTTGGCTCCTCTTCCCCCCTCGACCCCTGCCGGCTCGTCCGGCAGGTGAAGCAGTTCGCCGGCTCATCG
>JBBRIK010000594.1:0-4671 GCA_038221045.1 Gemmatales bacterium | reverse complement strand
CTTGCGGTTGCGGCTCGTGGAGCAACCGCCTCTACTCGGAGGCGGCGAAGGAGGGATTCCATCATGGCGATTCTCCAGCACCTGGCCGGTTTCGGACTGCAACACCTGATCGACGGCGCTTGCAAGGCCCTCGGCGTCGCGGCCGGCATTCAGGCCGGCGAGGCAGTCGCCGGCTTCCTCGGCCGCCGTTTCCGCGATCACAGCCAGCGCCTCACCAAAGCTCTCGTCCGCAGTGCCGGTCAGGCCTGGCGCGCCCTCGAAGTCGCCCTTGCCGGCGAGACGCTCTGGGACCGCGTCAAGCGAACCGTCGCCCACAGTGAGGATCAGGTCTTCCGCGCCCAGGTGCAGGAGTTCCTCCAGGCGACGCCTCTCGCCGGTCTGCCGGGCCACGGCGAGGAGTTCCGCAAGCTCGCCCTGTCCGAACTGCGCGCCGCTCGCAAATCCGGCCTGCTCAGCAGCGGCCGGCTCAGCCCAGAGGCGCTCGCGGAACAGGCCGGACGCCTTGCTGCCTTCGGCGATCCCGCTCTGCTCTTCGACGCTCAGATGCAAACGCTCGAAGCGCTCGCGCAGGAAGTGCGCCAGGCGGGATATGCCACCCTCGCACACTTCCTCACGCTGCGCTCCGGCGATGATGCGCCGCTGCTCATGCTGGCGGTGCGCTACTTCTTCCGTCGCTCTATCGAGGAGGATCGCGAACTGTTCCAGGGATTGGCCTTCGCCCAACTGGAGCGACTCGCCGAGGGACAGGAACGCGGTTTTGCCGCCCTTGCGGAAGCTCTCGCCGCTCACGGTTCTGGCATCGAAGAGGCGCTGGCGTCGGTACAAGACGTCGTCGTACAGACGCACGAGACCGTCAAGGACATTCATCGCGAGTTGAAGAAGGTCGGGGCGGTGATCACGAACGCGGTCGAGCAGCAGGTCGTCGCTCGCCGGGTGGCCGACGATAGCAAGCCGGCTCGCTCCGAGCAGGACCAGCGCCTCGAACTGATGAATACGCTGCTGAAGACGCCTCATCGTCAACTCGATGCCCTGGCGCCGCTGCACATGGAAATGGTCCGCAAGGACCCGCTCTTCTATGTGCGGCTGGCGGCGTGGTACGCCGAGGAGGGCGACGTCCGCGATCACAAGGAGATGTTCATCATCGTGCTGGCGTTGTCGGACTTCGACGGCCATCGCGACGTTGGTCTGGCCCTGCTGCGCCAGTTGCCGCCCTATGAGGTCGTTCGCGTCGTCGATTTCATCCACGGCACACGCGAGACACGGGGCGAGCAGGTGATCGAGCATGGCCTGGGACGCAACCTGCCGCGCTCGCTGCGAACGGAAGTCGAGCGCTACCTGCGCCAGCGCGAGGCGGCGCCTGAGTGGTTCGACTCGACCGTCCTCGTCGCCCGCAAGGCGCTGAAGCGGCTCTACGCGCTGCTACACATCGCTCCCGGCAAGCGAGCGCAGAAGATCCTCTTCGACGATAACCCGCCTCTGGATAGCCGGGTCGCCGGGCTGAAGCGGCTCGCGAAGGCATCGACGGCAGAAGAGCAGGCCCACGCCATCGTCGAGGCGAAAATCCCTTTCCGCATCGCTCTGTCGGTGTTGCAGGAGATCACGCCGAAGACGATGGAAGCCCTAATCGAACGCATGAGCCCGCAGGAGCTGATTAACAGTCTCGGACTGTTGCAGCGGCGCGGCGCGCTGGCCGATCCCAACCTCAAGGCGATGATCGACCTGAAGCTGGAGGAGGCCAAGCGCGACAAGCGCGTCAGCACCTTCAAGGCTGAGGAGGCGGCGAAGGCGGTGCCGCTCGACGCGGCCATGCGTCAGAAGCTCGAAGAGGTGGCCGACGCCCAGATCAAGGCCAAGGGCAAGATCACCCGGCCGACGGCCCTGCTGATCGACAAGAGCGGCTCGATGGAGTTGGCCATCGACGTTGGTAAGCGCATCGGCGCCATGATCTCGACTGTGTGCGAGGGGGAACTTTTCGTCTACGCTTTCGACAAGATGGCGTATCCGATCGTGCCGAAGGGAACCGACCTGGCGGCGTGGCACAAGGCGTTTCAGGGCATCAACTCCGGCGGTCTGACGGCCTGTGGCGTCGCCATCGAAATGATGCGGCGGCGCAAGCAGGTGGTGGAACAGATCGTCCTCGTCACGGATGAAGAAGAGTACGATCCGCCCTACTTCGTCGAGAGTCTGCTGAAGTACCAGCGCGAATTGAACGTGCAGCCGGCGGTGTGCATCGTGCGGGTGCCGGACAGTTCGACCCGGCTTCAGGATCAGTGCAAGCGAGCGGGTATCGTCGTGACGACGTTCGACTTCGCTGGCGACTACTACTCGCTGCCGAACCTGATTCCGCTGCTGGAGCCGCCGTCGGAGTTCGATCTGCTGATGGAGATCATGGAGTATCCGTTGCCGGAACGCAAGGAGACGTTGGCGTGACGTCCCAGTTTTGCCGCTTGCGGCTTTGCAGAAGAACGCTAAGCCGCAAGCGGCAAGAAGTTGTCCTTTCCCTCGCGCGCCCAGCGCGCTAGAATCAATTATCCCAAGGAGGATCTCAACCGACGTGACACTCGACAACCCTCGCGACGAACTGAGCGTGCGATCCGAACGGGCCATCCTCGTCGGCGTCGCGCTTCCTGATCGTCCCTTTCACGGCCCAGATCCTCTCGAAGAGTTGCGCGGCCTCGCCACCACTGCGGGGGCTATTCCCGCTGGCGAACTGACGCAAAAGCGCGAAACGATCCATCCCGGCACCTACATCGGCAAGGGCAAACTGCAAGAGTTGCAGAACCTCGTCGAGGCGTCTGATGCGGACGTCGACGTCTCCGACAACGACCTGTCGCCCGCGCAGATCAAGAACCTCGAGAAGGCCACCAACGTCAAGGTGCTCGACCGCAGTGAGCTTATCCTCGACATCTTCGCAACGCGCGCCCGCACTCTTGAGTCGCGCATGCAGGTCGAGCTGGCTCAACTCGAGTATGCGCTGCCCCGCCTGAGACATATGTGGTCTCACCTCGAACGCATCGAGGGCGGCATCGGCATGCGCGGCCCTGGCGAGACTCAACTCGAGGAAGACCGCCGGCTCGTCGGCTTGCGCATCCGCGATCTGAAGCACCGTCTGGCCGAGGTGCAGGCACGCAAGGAACGCGAGGTCCGCAGCCGCAATGAGGAACTGACTGTCTCGCTGGTCGGCTACACCAACGCGGGCAAGAGTACATTGATGAACCGGCTGACCGGGGCCGGCGTCTACGTCGAGAACAAGCTCTTCTCGACGCTCGACACGCGCACGCGCCAGTGGCATCTCAAGGACTGGGGCATGGTGCTGCTATCCGACACGGTCGGATTCATCCGCGAGTTGCCGCACCATCTCGTCGCCTCGTTCAAGGCCACACTTGAAGAGACGCGGCAGGCCCGGCTGCTCTTGCACGTCGTCGATGCCAGCAGCGAGTTGGCCGAGGATCACATCAAGGCGGTTCGCGCTGTGCTGGTCGAACTGGGGTGTGGCAACAAACCGACGCTGCTGGTGCTGAACAAGGTCGATCGGCTCTCGGATCAATCCTTGCTGCACGTCCTGCAGAAGAACCATCCGCGCGCCGTGGCCATCAGTGCTTTCCAGCGCCAGGGGCTGGACGAACTGGCCGAGGGCGTCATCGAGTCGCTCCGCGCCGATTTCGCCGACGCCGAGATCATCACCTCGTCCGGCAATGGCAGGGTGCAGGCGTATCTGTCGGCCCACGCCGAGATTTATCGCCAGCAGTTCCAGGACGATCGCGTCATCATCCACTGTCATCTGCCGCGCCACCTCTTGCATCACATCCAGGGACCGGACGTCCAGGTTCGCTTTCTCAATGGGGATGGAAAGTAATTCCTCGCGCCGCTTGCGACTTTGCACTCCCCTCGAAGAGCAAGGCAGCAAGCGGCGGGACAGGAATCCCTTCGCGGAAATACCGCTTTCTGCTTGCGGAGTAGGACACGTCTCGCCTATCTTACCAGCGTTCTCGAACACCATGTCCTTCATCGAAGCGGAGAGCGCGTCCATGGCTGAACAGGCAGAAGTATACGGGTCGGCGGGAGTCGAAGCCTCGACCGACAATCCGCGGGGCGCCCCCTGCGTCATGATTATCTTCGGCGCGGGCGGCGACGTGACCAAGCGTCTGATGATGCCCGCCATCTACAACCTGGCCTGCGACGGACTGTTGCCCGACCAATTCGCCATCATCGGTGCCGACATCGTCGAACTGACCGACGAACAGTTCCGCGCCCGGATGAGCGATGAGAAGGAGGGCATCCGCAAGTTCCACACGCGCAAGCAGTTCGACGAGAAGGTCTGGAACTGGATGCACGAACGGCTCTACTACGTTCAGGCGAAAGACCTCGATGGCTACGGCAAACTGCTCGAAAAGGCGAAGGCCCTCCAGCAGCAGTACAAGACCGGCGACCATCTGCTGTTCTATTTCGCGGTCGCGCCCAAGATCTTCGGCCTGATCTCGGGCAACCTCGTCAAGTCGGGCTTTCAGGAGACGACCGGCTGGCGGCGCATCATCGTCGAGAAGCCTTTCGGCACCGATCTGAAGTCGGCCCTGGCCCTGAACAAGGAAATCCTCGGCTACTGGCGCGAGGATCAGATCTATCGCGTCGATCACTACCTGGGCAAGGAGACGGTGCAGAACCTGCTGGCGT
>JBBRIK010000593.1:0-4679 GCA_038221045.1 Gemmatales bacterium | reverse complement strand
TGGATCATCGGCTGGGACCTCATCCTCGAATACGCCATGAGTTGTGCCACGGTGGCATCCGCCTGGACCGAGTATTTCGAGGAATTCCTCAAAGTATTCGGAATCACCTTACCCGAAGCGATCTTATCCGATCCCTTCTCCAAACCTGGAGCGTTCTGCAACCTGCCCGCCGTCGGTATCCTACTCTGCGTTACGATCATCCTCGTGATCGGTATCAAGGAAAGCGCCTTCTCGAATACCATTCTTGTCGTGGTCAAGCTGGGCGTCGTCCTGTTCGTCATCTCGATTGGCATCGGCTACGTTTCGACGAGCAACTGGACGGACATCACTCCTCAGGAACGCAAAACGGAAGAGGAAAAGTCATTGCCAGAGGCCACCAGCGCCTATGTGTCGGACATTGAGAAACTGACGAAAAAGGAAGCTGAGGACCGCTTTGATGCCTTGAAACCGATGGTGCAAGCTGTCTATCTGAGTCGGCGCGTCGTCGAGATCCGCACCGAGCTGCAGGAAAAGGGTGAACTGACTCCGGACGTGGAGAAGCGGCAGGCCGCCCGCCTGGAAGCCAGTAGGCAGAAGCTCGCCGGCAAGGACGGCGAGAGATTGGAGAAACCCCTCGCCGAGTTGCTGCCAAGTCCTGAGTCGAAGGACGGCCAGGCAGTCGATGCCATTCTGAAACTGGCCAAGGTCAAGGCGGAGGAAAGACGTCTCGATAACTGGGGCTTGATCGGCGAGGTGGGCCTCGACAAATCCCTGACGCCGCTGCAAGAGAAAACGCGATCGAATTTCACGCCCTACGGTTTGCCCGGGGTCATGCTCGGCGCGGCCCTCGTGTTCTTTGCCTTTATCGGCTTCGACTCGATTTCGACCCATGCCGAGGAAGCGATCCGGCCCCAGCGCGACCTGCCCATCGGCATCCTGACCTCGTTGCTCGTGTGTACCATCCTCTACATGGGGGTTTCAGCGGTCCTTACAGGAATGCAGGAGTACTACAACATCGACACGAAGGCCGCGGTCGCCGCCGTAATTCGGCAAAAAGCCGAACTCGAGGACAGCAACCTGTTGCGGATCGCGGCCGCCCTCGTTGCACTCGGAGGTCTGGCGGGCATGACGAGCGTGCTGTTGATCACCTTCCTCAGTCAAGCGCGTGTCTTCCTGGCCATGTCGCGCGACGGTTTCATGCCGAAGAGCATCTTCGCCGCGGTCCACCCCAAGTTCAAGACGCCGCACAGATCCACAATGGTGACCGGCGGCGTCATTGCCGCCGTGGCCGCCTTTACCCCGATTGGCGACCTGGAAAAGATGGTCAACATCGGCACGTTGTTCGCCTTTGTCATCGTCTGCGCGGCTGTGTGGATCCTGCGGATCAAGCGGCCCGATGCGAAGCGTCCATTCCGCTGTCCGGCCCTGTTCATCGTGGCCCCCCTGGGCATCCTGGTCAACGTCTTGATGATGCTATTCTTGCCGCTAACGACCTGGTTGCGGCTCGTCGTCTGGCTCGGAATCGGCCTCGTGATCTACTTCGCCTACGGCTACCACAACAGCACGCTTGGGAAGCAGATGGCCGCAGGAACGAGGATCTAACCGGATCGGACCATGCGTATCACTCGCGCCGACTGTCAGCTTCTTCATGTGCCGACGACGCCGTCGCGTTCCTCACCCGCCGAGGAACGCGCCGGCCGGCTCGGCCACATCGTCGTCCTTCTCGTGCAACTCGAAACTGACGCCGGCCTGACCGGTATCGGCGTCGCCTATGTGCTTCAGGGCAGCGGCCGGGCCTTGCACGCCATCGCCATCGATGATCTGACTCCCCTCGTCCTTGGCGAAGATCCGCTCGACCACGAACGCCTTGCTGCGAAGTTTCATCTGCGGATGCAGTCCGTCGGACGGCGCGGACTGGTGACGCAGGCGTATTCGGCTTTCGATCTGGCCTTCTGGGACCTCAAGGGCAAGGCGGCGAATATGCCGCTCTACAAGCTGCTGGGCGGAGCGCGCGAGTCGTCGGAGGTCTATGGCTCCGACACGGCATGGGTGTGGATGTCGCCCGAGCAAATGGTCGAAGCGTCGCGGACCTACCTGGCGCAGGGCATCGGCATCAAGGTGAAGGTGGGCGCGAACGCCGAACAGGATTACGACCGCTTGCATCGGCTGCGCGAGACACTGGGCGACGACGTATGGATCGCCGTCGATGCCAACCAGCGTTACGACTACTCGACCGCCCTGGCGATGGGGCAGTTCTACGAGGAGGAGATCGGCGTCGCCTGGTTCGAGGAGCCGATCAGTTGCGACGACGTCGAGGGCCATCGCCGACTGGCGGAGCGTCTGGAGGTGCCGATCGCGGCGGGCGAGACGCTGTTCGGACTCGACGAGATCGAGCGCTATCTGGATCGTTCCGCGCTCGGCGTGCTGCAACCGGACGTGACGCGCCTGGGAGGCTTGACGCCGACGCTGGAGTGCATCGCGCTGGCGAAGCGTTATCGCTGTCCGGTGGCGCCGCACCTGATGCCGGAGGTGGCGGTGCATCTGGCGTGCGGGCTGCCGCAGGTGACGATGGTGGAGTGGATGCCGTGGCAATATCCGCTCTACGAGCGAGCGCCGCGCATCGCCGAGGGCCGTATCGCCCCGCTGCCCGACCCCGGTCTCGGACTCACGCTGAATGTGAATGCCGTGGCGAAGTATCGAGTGGCTTGACCTCAAGCAACGGACGATCCTGGAATAGCTTCACCGGATAGCGTCACGCACATTAGAATGGAAGGCGCGAGCGGGGACACCGTAAGAAGAGGCGTGATGACCGCACGGGACGAGATTGGCAGTCGAGGGGAGTTCATCTTTTCCACTCGGATTATGAACTTCTGTGGGAGAAAACGACCCTACTTCCTGCCTCATTTCCTCGGCGAAAAGGCTGAAACGATCGATTATCTCGTCGAACTGGTGGACGCCGGCACTCGCACCCCGTTCTTCTTCGCCCAGGTGAAAACGACCCAGAAAGGCTATACGCGGAAACATCCAAGAAGGCTCAAGGTGGGAATGTCGGCGACAGACGTCGAACGCCTCGGCTTGAAACCGGCGCCGACCTACCTGGTCGGCATCGATGAACCGGGAGAAGTGGGCTATCTCGTTGGGATCCTCGAGGGGATGAACACGACCATCGCCAGCGTTCCCGTATCTTTTCCCCTTGATTGCAGCACTCTCCCTCTGCTTTACCAGGAAGTGCAGCAGTTCTGGGCCGGCAGAAAGATGGCGATGGCGAGAACTCGGTTCCCTCTGTGAAGGTGCTCCATGACTGCAAAAAAAGATGTATGGTTCGTCGCCGAACGATCGCGCGCTCTCGCCTTGATGCACCTTTCCCGTCGCAAGGACCTGAGAATCAAGGAGCCGAAAGAGACTGGCGCTGGTCTGGAGTTGATCGTTGACATCGTGAAAGATGGCGAGATCGCTTCTTTGCGACCATTCGGTATCGCTATTCGCGGGAGCGCGGGTAGTTCGGGCGAGGAAGACTTCGACGAAATCCTGCGGGTTGCGATGCGATCGATAGTGGGAATCGGCCAATTCCCTTATCCTGTCGGGCTGTTGTACTTCACCATGCAGGACGACGTGGGACACTTTACCTGGATAGCGGAACCTGCCGTGACCGGAGAAGGCCCTCAACTCCTCCTCCATTCCGCGGCCCACTCCCAGAAAATTGACCGCGACCTGATCGACCAAACCGTCGAAAAGGTCGATCGTTGGTACGACGCTTTCTACGAGCGGATTGCCGTCAAGGCCTCCTGAAACAGCCGCTCCTGACGCAGTTCGTTCAATGGGGCTTTGCACATTTATTCCCTCAAACGGCAAGTTAGATAAGATGGGTAGCTGCCCATCTTCCCCAGCTTCCCGATTCCTCGAATAAATGTGCAAAGCCGTTCAATGCAGAAGGTATTGGTGCATGACGCCCACGCTCATGAGGAGGATGCCGACGCCGGTGACGGCCATGCTCCCGTACCAGAAATTTCGCTTCTTCGTCATCACCGCGATCGAACACAGGACCAACCCCAACTCGACGCACAGTTCGGCGAGATCATAGCGGTCGCCGAGGTGGTGCATGTGCTTGCTCTCCTCGCGCAACCGTTCCGCATTTTTCTTGAAGTCCTCCGCCTCCTTCTGGAAGTCGTCCGTCTCCTTCCCGTAGCGGGTCACTTTCTCGTTCCAGCCATCAATCCGCTTTTGAACGAGCCTCCGCCAGGGTTCACTCGTTTTGTCCGATGGGGCAAGCGGATGGGCGAGGTCCAATTGCGATTGGGCAGAAGCCGTTTCGTATAGATAGAGGCGATTCTTCTTTGCCTGGAAGTGGTTCCATGTGTTGGACGCCTTGGAAAATTCCTCATTGGCCTCCAGTTGCAGCGCGAGGGTTTCGTTGTGCGCGCGATGGCTCAGCAGTGTCACACAGGCCAGGATCGCTGCCGTGAGGGCGATGGTTATGGTCACCAGTTGATCGAAAGGATCGCGGGCGTGGGCGGCGTGGGCGGCATGTTCGCCGTGTTCCAGAGCTTGTTCGGTGTTGTTCATGGTTGTGGCGCGTAACGAGTCCGAGGGAAATGCGACTGCATCCCGACAGGGATGAAACGTCATTCTGTTGTAGGTGAGGAGGGCGGGGAGCGTCGAGCCTTTTTCCTCGCCGCAAGCACTCAGCCGACGAACGCATT
>JBBRIK010000592.1:0-4691 GCA_038221045.1 Gemmatales bacterium | reverse complement strand
GGTCGAGGCTTCGCGCCGGAGGAGGTCTTTCGCCTGATCGAGCAGATTGTCGAAGGGCTGGCCTTCGCTCACGCCCTGGGCATGGTCCACGGCGATCTGAAGCCCGCGAATGTACTCGTCAGCGGCGACACGCTCCGGCTGGCCGATCTCGGCGCCGGCATCGCCACGGCCGCCCACGCCTCGACCCACAGTCAGATCGGCGCCCAGCCCCGCGAACAACTGCGCCCTTCTGAGCAGGTCGCCTTGCTTCGAGGCGCGGCATCGCTTCTCTATCTCTGCCCTGAGCAGCGCCGTGCCGATGAACCTGAACCCCGGCACGATCTCTTCAGCCTCGGCGTCCTCTGGTATCAACTGCTCATCGGCGACGTCACTCGCGGCTTGCTCCCTGACTGGAAGACAGAACTGGCGGAGCAATTCAGTGTGCCGCCCAAACAGATCGCCTTGATCGAACGCTGTGTTGGCTCGCTCGCGGATCGCCCGCGCGACGCGGGAGAGTTGCTCTCGCTCATGCGGTCTACAGAGAGCGGATTCGAGCCGGCGGAGTTGCAGGCTAACACGGTCGTCACGCCGGAAGAGATGCGGCGCGAGCGGCTGAGGAAGGAATCACTGTTCCGCGCGCTCAAGGAGCTGCGCAGGGACCTCGCCGAGTATCGCGAGCAAGCGGAACGGGCAAAAAGGTTTACCACTGACGATATCCTGTTCTTCTTCCTCCTGCCCATACCATTCGGTCTGGCGTATGCCTTGACGCAGAATGGCTGGTTTGCCCTCGCTGTCTGGTTATTGGCTGTGGGGCCTTCCTGGTGGGTCCGCAGGCGGCAGCGCGTCTCGCGCCTGGCCGCGCGGCTGGCTCCCATCACGCTCCGAGTCCACTGTCTCGGCCAGGAGCATCCCGATGAGATCCAGTCGTGGGGAGGAGCGCAGTCGTTGCTCGATCCGGCCTTGCTCGCCGAGATCATCGCCGCCTTCGAGGAGGACATGCGAACGCTGTCGCCCGACCTCGATCGTTTCGACGAACGCCGCTAACTCGCCAACTTCCATTTGTCGGCTTCATTCAAAATTCGCTCGACACGCTCGACGACCATGTCGGACGTGACCTGTTTCATGCAGGCGTGATCGTGCGGGCAGGATCGCAGTTTCTTCAGGTAGCAGGGCGAGCAAGCGACACCAGCCTGAACGACGGCGTGTGGCCTGCCGTAAGGACCGATCCAGACCGGATCCGTTGGCCCGAAGATGCTGACGACAGGCTGTCCCAGCGCGACCGTCAGGTGCATCGAGCCGGAATCGTTGGTAACGGAACAGGCCGTCCTCCGAATCAGGGCAGCGAGTTCCGTGAGCGTCGTCCTGCCTGAAAGATCGTGACTCCCCGGACACGCCGCAACGACTTTCTGACAGCGCTCTCGTTCCTGCGGCGATCCCGCCAGGATGACCTCCAGTCCTCGCTGCCGAAGGTGCCGGCCAACATCCGCAAACCCTTCGATGCGCCAGTGCTTTGTCTCCCAGATGGTCCCCGGCACCAGCACCGCGAAACTCTTTCCCGCCAGACCCCGTTGTCGCAACAGCGTCTCCACGTTCGCCTCCGCCTGGGCCGGCACGGCGATGCGAAGGTCCGCCGGCCCCTCATCGAGGCCGAGCAGCGGTCCGACCCACAGGTAGCGATCAACCGCATGAACGTCGAGCGTCGGAATGGGGATCCGATGCGAGTAAGCGAGCCAGGCGCCCTCGCGCGCCCCGGTCCAGCCATGAAGACAGGCCTCCCTGCCAACGCGCTGCCGGTACGATTCCTGCGACGACTTGCGCGGACGGTCGAAGCCGATTCGCGTCCCCGCGCCGGTGATCAGCGTCAGCAGAGCGGAGCGGAACTGCCCGTGCAGATCGACGACCAGATCGTAGTTATTGCGGCGCAAGGTGCCGAAGAGCCGGAGGAGGGCGGCGGTCGCGGTCCAGCTTCGCCCGACCCGGAGATACTCGTTTCGCTCGAAGGGGATGACCGTCGAGAGAGCAGGATGATGGCCGATCAGTTCGGCGATGTCCGGACGGAGCAGCCAGTCAATCCGCGCTGCCGGATAGCGCGCCCGGAGTTTGACCAGGACGGGAATCGTATGGAGGACGTCGCCCAGAGCGGAGGGCTTGATGAGCAGGATGCGCTCGAATCGCTTCGCGCGCAATGCGGAACCATTCACGGCATTTTCCCTGAAGAGAGTTACATCGCCTGCTTCGCGGGCCGGCCGCCGGGCATCAAGCGTTTGACCCATGCGGAGAAGCGATGCCGCACCGATTCGCGGTAGAGTACCCATCGACTGGTGACCCAGTTGAACTGGATGACGCGCCGCTCGCCGATGAACAGTTTGTGTCCGTGATAGGAGTTGTTGCTGCGGCGAAAGGCCAGCAGCAGCCCCTCGGCGGGGGGGATTTCCGCGATGACGTCGTCGAGGTTGTCCGGAGACCGCAGCAGGCGAAGGCGGCCGCCCGCGTCGCTCCACGTCGGGTTCAGGTAGATCAGCACGGTGATGAGTTTATCGAGCGAGTCGGTATGAATGTGTCCATCGCGCTCGCCGCATCGGCCGCGCACGGTAATCATGACAGGCCGGCGATTCAGGTCGATGCGGAACTTCTCCTCAAACGCGGCCCGCATCGCTGGCCCCTGCAATTCACGCAGCAATTCGCTGAAGGCGGGACCGGAGTTCATCTGCGTGTGCGGGAAGCTGCCTGGCTGCTCAATGTGTGGAAAGTCCATGCGGAGAGCGGCGCGGGCCTGGGGCTTGATGAAGTTCGGCACGATCAAGAAATCAAACGGCTCGCGCGTGAGCGGAGTGGATTGAAAGGCCGCAAGGTCGAGTTTCCCGGCCATGAAGAGGTCTCCCTTTCGAGTCCGTTTTCAATCCCGGCAGCGTCATGTGGGGCGGGAGAGTACCCAAACAGAAGATCCTGTCAAGCCGGAGTTCGCTTCCTCGCCTCGGGTCAACCTCCGAGAATACAAATGCTCTTGTGTACTAATCATCCGTACACTATCCTGACAGAGCCATCTTTCGTTGCATTGCGCGTGCGCCACACACACCCTGCCGCGAATTTCCGTCCGGGGTGCGCTCATTTCCTGATTTGAAGTCCGTCACAGTTCGACGATGGAAGTCAGGCTCTGCCTGACACACCGCTCGATCGCTTCTCCGAAAGGCCGCTTGTTCGGAAGATACAGATGCTCGGGGATCTGTCGAATTGGCTCAACTTCGGGGGGCTGTTGGTTCGATGATAAACTCGGGTAAGTCGGAATATCCACGAACGGGAGAAGCCGGGAGTTCCAGCTTACCCTGTTCGTCCCCAGAATATCGCCGGCAGACACTCTACGTCGGCGAAGATGGGCCGATACGACTCGTCGGCACTGTCCCCGGTACCGGAGGAAGCTATGAAACGGATCTGGTCAACCCTCGTTCTCACGACAATCGTTCTGGGTGGGACTCTGTCGGCCGCACAGGCCGCCGGCGGGCCCCGTTGGTTCCCGTTGGTTCCCGACCAAAAGAAGCCGGCCCCCGCCCTCAATGATCCCTCGGTGGAACTCGCCGCCATGCAGAGTCGCACCGTGATGGTCCAGGCCCCCCAGAGCGCGGGTCCCGGCGGGCCGAGTATCCAGATGGTCAACTCCCGCAGTCTGGTCATCGACTTCGATCTGAAGGACCTCGGGCCTTCGGGCGTCGGCACCGTGGAGTTGTGGTACACCCGGAACGGACAGACCTGGGCCAAGTCTCCCAACGCTCCCCAGACGCAGAGTCCCTTCATCGTGGAAGCGAGCGAAGACGGACTCTATGGCTTCACGGTGGTGGCCAGTAACGGCATGGGAATCGGCAAGGCGGCCCCTCTGCCCGGCGACGTGCCGCAGATGTGGGTGGACGTCGATACGACCAAGCCGGAAATCCACCTGCTGAGCACGCAGGCCGGCGCCGACGAGAACGGCCGCACCATGACCATGCGCTGGACGGCCTCCGACCGCAACATGGTCGCTCGCCCCATCACCCTTCTCTACGCGGAATCGGCCGAGGGCCAGTGGATCCCGTTCGCCACGAATCTGGAGAACACCGGCTCCTACACCTGGCACATGGCGGCGGGCCTGCCGAATCGCGTCCTGGTGCGCGTTCAGGCCACCGACCGTCTTGGCAACATGAGCGCCGACCAGTCAACGATGCCGTCCCCGATCGACCTCATCCGGCCGACCGCGACCATCCGGAATGTCACTCGCAACGGCGTCATCGTCCCCGTAAAGAGCGAGTGAGTGAGGACAGCGAAGCCACGAACCGAAGGCGGGCCGGTGACGTCGTCTCCGGCCCGCCTTCCTTCTTTTGTGCAACTTCCCCCCTTCTTGCCGCTTGCGGCTTAGCAAACTGCCCGCCAAGCCGCAAGCGCCAAGACGGTCTTCCCCCCCTTCGCTTGATTTCTCCCTCATCACCGGTATAAGTGCTGCTTGTTTCAAGGGGTTCGCCGGTGAACACCTGGAATCGATGAGGGGAGTCCCTCGACCGGTGCGGCCTTTCCTGTCTGCGATCCATACGAGGGAAATCCGATGATACGGATCTGGGCGATCATTGTCCCTGTCATGGTGGGGGCTGGGTGGACCTATCTGGCCCAGGCGCCCTCGCCTCCAGAGAGCGCGCCTCCGGAGGCTTCTCCACCTATTCCGATGCGGGCCGTCCCGGAGCCAACTGCCC
>JBBRIK010000591.1:0-4697 GCA_038221045.1 Gemmatales bacterium | reverse complement strand
ATGGTCGGCGACACCATGGAGACGGACATCCTCGGCGGCGTGCAACTGGGCTTTCACACGATCCTGGTCATGTCCGGCGGCACTCGCCGCGAGGATCTGCTGCACTCGGCCTACACGCCCGAGAAGGTGGTCGAGTCGGTGGCGGAGTTGGCCGACTTCCTCGAACAGGGCGACGGAGTGCCTCTCTGGCAAGTACCCGACCTCGTCGCGGCAGTCTGACACTCTGCCGCTTGCGGCGTAGCGGCTCCCTCCGCAACGCCGCAAGCGGCCCTTTGGAGACCTCTCCCATGATTCAGGCAGTACGTCGCCCCACACTCGTGATCGCCGGCACCGGCATGGCCGGCGGGCGGCTTGTCGAAGAGATCCTGACGCACGCTCCCGATCGCTTTCAGATTCGGATGTTCGGTGCCGATCCACAAACACTCGCCGACCGCATTCTGCTGTCGTGCATGGCCGATGGTTTCGACGATCCCGAACAACTCCAGCTTCGGCCGGCCCAGTGGTTCGAGGAGCGAGGCATCCTGGTCCATTCCGGCATCAAGGCCGAACACATCGACCGCGAACAGCGCGTCGTCGTCGGCGGCGGCGGCAAGGTGGTCGAGCCGTATGACTTGCTCGTTCTTGCCACGGGAGCGAGGCCGCCCGTCTCGCCGCTGGAGGGTACCGATCTGCAAGGCGTCTTCGTCCTGCGCACGCTCGACGATTGGCTTGCCGCCGGGGCCTTTGCCCATGAATGCGACAGGGCCATCATCCTAGGCCGGGGCCGTCTCGGTCCGCTCGTGGAGCGCTCCCTGAGCAAGCTCGGTCTGGACGTGCTGGTCATCGAAAACGCGGTCCGCCTGGTGGGCGAGGGAATCGTTCGCGGCGTCGAACTGAGCGATGGTACCGTCATCGAGGCCGACCTGGTCGTGATGGATACCGGCGACCGGCCGAACGTCGATACCGCTCGCCAGGCGGGACTCGATATCGGCCACGGCGTCCTGATCGACGAGCAGATGCGAACGAGTGACATGGACATTTACGCCCTGGGCGAGTGCGCTCAGCCGCGCCGGGGCGAGCAAACCCCCGTCGTAGGGCAGGCCAAGTTGCTCGCCGGCTTACTCGTCGGCACGGGTCCCGAGGTGCCGCCCGCGCCGGAAGAATCCGCGAAGAACAAGATCGAGTCGATGAAGCTGGAGAAGGACGGACTCGACTGTCTGCCGGACGTTCTGAAACTGGCCCCCGCGAACAACTGGCAGGAGATGACGGAGGACGACAAGCATCGGGCGAAGTGGCACGGCCTGTTCTTCCGCAAGCAGACGCCGGGACATTTCATGATGCGTCTGCGCTGCAACGCCGGCCAGATGACGGCAGCGCAGTTCCGCGTCATCGCAGACGTCTCCGACGAGTTCGGCAAGGGCTTCGTCGATATCACGACGCGCCAGCAGATTCAATTGCGCTGGTTCACGCTCCAGGACGTCGAGGAGATCTGGCGGCGGCTCGCGGAGGTGGGTCTGCACAGCCGGCAGACCGGCATGGACAACGTCCGCGGCGTCTGTGGCTGTCCCGTGGCGGGCCTGACGCCGAACGAGTTGTTCGACGCCTCCGACGTAGTCAAGCAGTTGAGCGATCTGATCCTGGGCAATCGCGAGTTCACCAACCTGCCGCGCAAGTTTAACGTGACGATCACGGCCTGTCTGGAGAACTGCTGTCACACCGAGACGCAGGACATCGCCCTGGTGCCGGCCTATCGCGAGCTGGAGGACGGCAAGGTCGATGGCTTCAACGTCTTCGTCGGCGGCAAGCAGGGTTCGGGTGGGTATCAGCCTGCCGCCGCCCTCGATGTATTCGTGCGCCGCGAGGATGCCGCCCCGGTGTGCGGCGAGATCATCCGTGTCTTCCGCGATCATGGCTCACGGGCGACGCGCAACCGCGCCCGGTTGGCATTCCTGGTCGAGGATCGCGGCATCGACTGGATGCGTGCCGAGGTCGAACGCCGCTGGGGCCGGCCGCTGCTGAAGGCCGGCACCGACCTGCGCAAGCCGCATCACGTCGATCATCTTGGCATCCATCCGCAGAAGCATCGCGCCAGCGACATGGGACCGCGACTCTACTGTGCGGGCATGCTGGTCCCGGTGGGCCGCATCACGTCGGCCCAGTTGCGCGGCGTGGCGGACCTTGCCGAACGCTATGGCAACGGCGACATCCGCGTCACGGTCGGACAGAATCTGGTGATCGCGAACATCCCGGAGGACCGTATCGGCGGCTTCTCGGACGAGCCGCTGCTGAAGGAGCTGCAGATCGATCCGAGTCCGGTGATGCGCGGGCTGGTGGCCTGCACGGGGACGGATTACTGTCACCTGGCGTTGATCGAGACCAAGGGCTGGGCGGTGGAGGTAGCGCGCGAGCTGGAGAAACGCACGGCGGGCAAGAAAGTGAAGCCATTGACGATCCACTGGTCCGGCTGCTCGGCGGGCTGTGGATTGCATCAGGTGGCGACGATCGGCTTGCAGGGCTGCCGCTCGCGCGTCGAGGGGCAAGTGGTGGACGCGGCCCATGTGTGCGTCAACGGCAAGACGGGGCCGGACCCGGTGGTGGCGACCGACCTGATGTACGATGTGCCGTGCGAACAACTGGCCGACGCGCTGGAACCGCTGGTGCGCTATCTGCCGCGTTCGTGAATCCTGTCAGAAACGCGCTCGCCAGACGCTCGCGACTAAACTTCCAATCATCGGCGGAGACAAAATCCCCAGCACCTTTCCTCTGCTGCCTCCAGAGAGCATCCATTCTCATCCCTCCGGGCTTGCGGTACAATCCAGCCAACGCAAGAGGAGGATGTCATGCCGGTACACGATTGGACACGGGTGGACGCGGGAACCTTCCACGCCTTTCACACGCGCTGGATCAGCGAGATTATGGGGGCGCTCAATGAGGGACTGCTCCCGAAGGGCTACTACGCTCTCGCCGAACAGGTCGCCACGCGGATGCAAACCGACGTCCTGGCTCTGAGGGTTCCACTTCCGGCTGACCTGCCCCGAATGGCCCCACTCAATGGCGGAGTGGCCGTCGCCGAGGCTCCTCCCCAGGCTCGCCTCAGCGTCCGCCCTGACCCGAAGCGCAAACCGCCGCGCCCCACTCGCCGCGGCCGCCACCTGGTCGTGCGCCACATCTCCGGACATCAGGCCGTGGCACTGATCGAGATTGTCTCGCCGTCGAACAAGGACCGCAAGGTCCACGTGCGCGAAATGGCGGAGAAGGTCGTTCGCAGTCTCGAGGCGGGGATTCACGTCCTGATGCTCGACCTGTTGCCGGCCGGACGCCACGACCCGCATGGGCTGCATGGGGCCGTCTGGAGTTACTTCGACACCACGCCCTACGAGCCGCCGGCGGATGGCCCTTTGACACTCGTCTCGTACGCCTGGGACGGTGCAGAGCCGGAAGCCTACATCGAGCCAGTCGCCGTGGATCAGACCCTGATTGATATGCCGCTATTCCTCAGTGCAACTCGTTACGTCAATGTGCCGCTGGAGGCGACGTATATGACTGCCTATCGTGGCATGCCGGAGTTCTGGCGTCAGGTCATTGAACAGGTCCCCCCCGAAGCCGAAGGCCGGCTGCCTTCGTGACCAGAACCGGTCTTCGGCGAACAGGAGATAGCAACTGTCAAGCCCCATCGCGATCAATGGAATCAGGCTGGACGAAGTGGAAATGCCGCTGGAGCCATTCGACAACCGGACTGTCTCGACTCTTCGTTATCCCATGAGCGAGATCCGCCTGACACGGGACAACGACAGGCTATGCCTGACCGTGCCCGCGTATCTCGGAATAGAACTCTACCGGATCGGCATTCTGCCCCAGGACGTGAATATCCCCGTGGAGATCTCGATCGGCGGCCGCCCGGCAGGCCGGTATCTGGTCAGCGATGTGCGCTATCCCCGCAGTCCCTTCGGGCAAAATACCTTCACCCTGACGCCTGTCCTTCAAGAAACCGCTCGCGAAGCGGCCAGGGCGAGCGAGTTATCGCATTCCAGGCGAAGAGAAACAGGGACGCATGTCATTGACATCACGCATTATCTCGATGAAAGCGGCGAGGTGGCCCAGTTGCCGGGTCCAGGACGCAAACTGGCAAGCTTTGTCACTCTGCTGATTGAGTCGGCCAGCAGCACGTCATCGGCGGACGAACACGACTCCGGGGCAGAGGTTGCAAAGCCACCATTCGGACAGTTCTGCGGCCGGGCGAGCACGAGATTTCCTGGCACTGTCCCCTTTGCGGCCACAACGGAGTCATCAGGAACTGGCAGAAGACGAGGTGGAATCAACGGAAGCGCAGCGAGGGAACGGACTAGCTACAGGAGCGTCCCATACGGCGCCAAAAGCCGCTGTTGTAACATTAACTGAGGACATGACTTATGTGGAAAACGGTTCCTGGCATTGCGCCAAGTAAGCCTGGGAAAGGGGAAAGGAGGTAAGGACATCACGGAAACCTTTCGCTGGAATCCTGTGGGTAGCCAATCCCACCCGGTAGAGCCTGGCCGGCAGCCGGAAGCGAGTCTTGCGTCGCGGTCCCGTACGGGCCACGGCGAAGCGTAGACAGCCAGTGTTCAAGCCGTGCTATTGAGCCTCGAGATACCTACCCGCGGCGAGCCTTCGGCGTTGTCAGATCGGGGGCCGCGTCAACGTGCCGCAAGGGCCTGGTACGTTGGTCCCGCCGGGGTCGA
>JBBRIK010000590.1:0-4699 GCA_038221045.1 Gemmatales bacterium | reverse complement strand
GATCCGCTGAGCGCTACCAGGCGCTCCGTTGGACCGTCCGGCTACACGCTTCTGTACGCCTCGCCGGAACAGATGCGCGGCGAGGGCGCGGCGACGACGGACGACGTCTACGCCCTGGGCGTCATCTGGTATCAGGTCCTCTCGGGCGACCTGGACCGTGGCGCGCCGACCGGCCTGGGTTGGGTGAAGGAACTGAAGCAGCGCGGTGCAAGCGAGGAGATGATCGAGTTGCTTGGCGCGTGTGTAGCTCCGCATGCTCTGGAGCGGCCCGCGAATGCTGTCGCTTTGCTCCAGCGCTTCGAGGCATGTCCGGAGTTCACTCGCGCGCCGCTGCCAGCCCCTGCCCCTGTCCCTCCACGCCGCAAACTGAAGCTGGGGACAAGGGGAGAAGTTCCGACACTGGTTCCTGCCGCCGGCCCTCCGGCACCGACTCCGAAGAAACGCTTCTCGACCGGCGTGATTGTGTTTATCTCGATCTTGCTCTTTTTGCTGGCGGCGATGGTGCTGATGGTGCCGATCCTCGCGGTGGCGACGCATCGTCCCAGCAGTTGGGATCGGCCACCGGTGGAAGACGTCAAGCCGAACGCGCCTGAAGTCGTCAACTCAATCGGAATGAGGCTCGTCCTGATCCCAGGAGGCCGGTTCATGATGGGATCGCCCGAACAAGAGGAGGGACGCGAACCGAATGAGGGGCCCCAAGGAGAGGTGTCGCTGCGTCCCTTTTACCTCGGCAAATTCGAGGTGACCCAGGGCGAGTTCGAGGCGGTGATGGGACAGCACCCCTTTGCTTTTTCGGCGCGCGGCGGCAAAGCGGACCTCGTGAAGGGCAAGGGCACGAGTCTCTTTCCCGCCGAGTCGCTGACGCGCGCCCAGGCAGAGGAATTCTGCCGCAGGCTGTCGAATCGGACTGCGGAGAAGCGAGTGCGGCGCGGCTATCGTCTGCCGACCGAGGCGGAATGGGAGTATGCTTGCCGGGCCAACTTCTCGACGCCCTTCAATGTCGGCGTGACGCTGGGCGGCCAGCAGGCGAACTTTGACGCGCAGTTGCCCTACGGGGACGTTCCGCGTCTGACTCCGCTCAAGAGGACGCAGGAAGTCGGCCAGCATCCCGCCAATCTGTTTGGCCTGCACGATATGCATGGAAATGTTCGCGAGTGGGTGGCGGATGGTTATGCGGATCGTCTCTCGGCGGCTTTCCGGGTGGAGCCGCTCGAACCTCCGGCGGGAAAAAAGGGCGTGATGCGCGGCGGCAGTTGGGCCGACGCGGGGAGAGACTGCCGTTCGGCGACGCGCAAGGAAGGCGATCCAACCCTTGCGGACGCACAAACAGGCTTTCGCGTGGCGCTGTCTCCGTGATCGTGGCATCGTTTCGCGCTCTTTTCCGCAACGTGGGAAAAAGAGCGCGAAACGGCGAGCAAGAGAAGATACCCCTATGTACTGTTCCGCGCTCTCGATGTGCGCTAGAATTGTGATGGGGACGCACGGGTAGTTCGGTCTGGGATGCACACCATGCCTCGCGATTATTACGAAGTGCTGGGCGTCGCGCGCGGCGCAACGACGGACGAGATCAAGCGCGCCTATCGCAAGCTCGCTCGCCAGCATCATCCCGATCGCAATCCGGGCGACAAGCAGGCGGAGGGACGATTCAAGGAGATTCAGGACGCCTACGCCACGCTCACCGACAAGACCAAGCGGCAGCAATACGACCAGTTCGGCTTCGCGGATCCGTCGGCGGCGTTCGGCAACGGCGCGGGAGGGGGAGGAGGTATCGATCTCTCCGACATCCTGCGCCAGTTCGGCGGCATGGGCGGTGGGATGGGCGGCGAGGTGCCGGAAGGCTTCGAGTCCGTCTTCTCAGGGGGACGCAAGCCGAAAAGCCGATCGCGGCGCGGCGGCCAGAAGGCCCAGGTGACGGTCGAGGCGCCGTTCATGACGGCAGCGCTCGGCGGCTCGGTGTCGATCTCCAACGGCGAACACTTCATCGACGTCGATATCCCCGCCGGGGCTTCGGAGGACGCGCCGATTGTCCTGGAGGGCAAGGGTCCCGGCGGCGCGGACCTTGCCGTTCGTCTCCGCATCCTGCCGCACCCGTACTTCAAGCGCGAGGGCAACAACGTCATTCTCGAAGTGCCGTTGACCATGACCGAGGCCGCTCTCGGCACGAAGGTCGAGGTCCCGACGATTCGCGGCGAACGGCTGACCGTCACCATCAAGCCGGGAACGTCGAGCGGAGCGCGGCGACGGCTGCCGCGTTTCGGCATCGCGGGCGGCGATCAATACATCGAGATCAAGATCGTGACGCCAGAGACGCTCGATGCCCGAAGCCGTGAACTTCTTGCGGAACTGGCGCGTCTGCATCCTCAGAATCCGCGCAAGTTGCTGCCGTGGGCCTGAAGAGCGCTCCGCCGCAAGCGGCAAGAAAGAAGCATTTGCAGTGTCCCTCAGTCCGTCCAGGCCGAACGCCTTTCGCCCTGCCGAGCATCTGCGCCGGCCTGCGGACTATCGGCGCGTCTACGAGCGCCGCCGCTCCGTCAGCGACTCCTGGCTCATCGTCTATGCCTGTGAAAATGGGCTGCCGTATCTGCGTCTGGGGCGGTCCGTCTCGCGCAAGTACGGCAACGCCGTTCGCCGCAATCGCCTGCGCCGGCTCTATCGCGAGGCCTTTCGGCTGACGCGTTCGCAGATGCCGGCCGGACTCGATCTCGTGTTGATCCCGCGCCGCAACGATGAGCCTGATTTGCAGACGCTGATGAACTGCCTGCCGAAACTCGTCCGCCAGTTGGGGAAGCGACTGGCTCAGGAAGGAACGCAGTCATGATCGGACGCCTGTTGTGGCCAGCGCGCTGGCTGCTGAGCGTCTTCCTCATCGGCGGCGTTCTGCTCTATCGCGCGATCCTGCGCCCGTTCCTGCCTCCCTTGTGCCGCTTTCAGCCGAGTTGCAGCGAGTACTTCATCCAGGCGGTGAAGAAGCACGGTCCTGTCTGCGGCGCAGGCAAGGGCGTCTGGCGGCTCTGCCGCTGCAATCCCTGGAACCCCGGCGGCTACGATCCCCCCTGAGAGCTGCTCGCCGCCTTGCCTCTGTTCCGCCCGGTACAATGTCAGGACTCGCACCCTGACGTTCAACCTCAGAGGACCGTCCATGCCCGTGGAGCAGCAGTTGCAGGAGCTTGTCGAACGCGCCCGCTCCGGCGACTACGAACCGTATCAGGAACTTCTCACCGCTCTCCGCCAGCAAGGACGCACCAACCCCGAGAGCCTGCGCGAGTTCGCCCGCTCCGAGGAACCCATCCTGCGCCGGGCCGCCCTCAACCTCGCCGACGATATCAGCGACGATTCCCTCCTCGCCCTGTTCGCCTCGCTCGCCGACGATTCGACCGCGCAGGTGCGTCAGGCTCTTGCGCAGGCCCTCGAAGACCATATCGATTGGCCTTTCGATCACATCGTTTCGGGCCTGATGGCCGACTCCGATTCCGACGTTCGCCTCGCCGCCGTCCGCGCCGCGCGCTGGCGTCCCGCTCTCGAAGCGCGCCTCGTCGAACGCCTCGCGACCGATGACTACTGGCGCGAGCGCCAGGAAATCGCTCGAGTTCTCGCCCATTTCACGCCGCTGACGATCGCGCCGCTGTTGCTGAACATCCTCTGCGAGGACAGCGACTCCGATGTGCAAACCGACTGTGCCGCCTCGCTCGAACGTCACATGCAGACGCTCGGCGGCTATCCAACCGAACTGCCGCGTCCTCGCTTCCCGCTTCTGAAGGAGGGCCAGCAGCGCGTCAGTCGTCTGCGGGCCGGACTCTGTCCTCAACTTGCCGCCTGGCTCCAGGACCGCGTCGATTCCGACGTCGATATCGAGGACCTAAAGAAGTTCGGGTCCATCATGACCCTCGAGGCCCAGGCCGGCCAGTTGCCGCGCGCCTATGAGATGGACGCCCTGATCGACGACGTCTGGAAAGTCCTCAACGGCAAGCCGCCGCGCGCCGTCGTCATGGTCGGCGAATCCGGGGCCGGCAAGACCGCTCTCATCCACGAGATGACGCATCGCCTCGCCGCGCAAGGCTGGTACTTCCTCCGCGTCTCGCCAGCCGACTTCCTCGTCGGCACGATGTATCTCGGGGAATGGGAGACGAAACTCCGCAACCTCGTCCTCGCCGCCAAGCACCCGCGCAAGGTCGTTCTGTATGTTCCCAACCTCGAAGAGTTGGCCTCAATCGGCATGACCTCCAAGAGCGACAGCAATGTCGCGACGGCCCTGGCGCCGCACATCGAGCGCGGCGACGTGGTCATCATCGGCGAATCGACGGTCGAGTCGTTCCGCAAGGGTCTCGGGGCCATTCGCTCGCTGCGCCGGCTCTTTCATGCGGTGCAGGTGCCGCCGACCGAGAGCGAGGAGACGCGCGACATTCTCCGCTGCGTGGCCGAGGAGTCGGGCCTCGAAGTGCCGGAGAACGTCATCGACCGTTTGATGGAACTGGCCGACTTCTACTCTTCGGGAACGGTCCAGCCAGGACGAAGCGTCGGCCTCCTTCGTCGCGTCCTGGGCAATGCCGCCTCGCAGAAGGGACCGATCACCGACCGCCAGGTGTTATCGACGATCTCGACCTCGACCGGCATTCCCGTCGATTTCCTCGACGACAGCATTCCGCTGGACCGCGCGCGCGTCCGCTCCCATTTCGAGACGCGCGTCATGGGCCAGCCCGAG
>JBBRIK010000589.1:0-4705 GCA_038221045.1 Gemmatales bacterium | reverse complement strand
GCCCGGGGGGGGGGCCGGTGGGGGGGGCCCGCCCTTTTTTCCCCCCCCCCCACCCCCCGCCCCGTGTCCCGCGTTCCGAGAGTTGAGTTCCAGGTTGGGAAAGAGGATGTCGTTGATGAGCGAACTCTTCCCGGAGCCGCTGACGCCGGTGACGCAGACGAACAGGCCAAGAGGAATCTCGACGTCGAGGTCCTTCAAGTTGTTGTGCCGTGCGCCCTTGATGATCAGCTTCTTGCCGTTGCCGGGCCGGCGCTGGGCGGGGACCTCGATCTTCTTGACGCCGGAGAGGTACTGCCCCGTCAGCGAGCGTTCGCTGGCGATGACGTCGTCATAGGAACCGGCCGCCACCACCTCGCCGCCGCGCACGCCGGGACCGGGACCGAAATCGACGATGTAGTTCGCCGCCCGCATCGTGTCTTCGTCGTGTTCGACGACGACGACCGTATTGCCGAGATCACGCAGTTGCTCCAGCGAACGCAGCAACCGTTCGTTGTCGCGCGGATGCAGGCCGATACTCGGCTCATCGAGGATGTAGAGGACGCCAACGAGACCGCAACCGATCTGTCCCGCGAGCCGAATGCGCTGGGCCTCGCCGCCGGAGAGCGTCGGCGCGGAGCGGTCGAGCGACAGGTAGTGCAAACCGACGTTGAGGAGGAAACCGAGCCGGCCGCGCAGTTCCTTCAGCACCTCGATGGCGATAAGTCTCTGAATGGGCGACAGGCTCTGTTCGAGGGGTCCGTCGGGAAGGAGCCAGTCGCCCAGTTCGCCGGCGGGCATCGCCTCGACTTCAACGAGCGTCTTGCCGCCGACGCGAACGGCGCGGGCCTGCGGATTGAGCCGCTGGCCATTGCACGCCGGACAGCGCATGACACGCATGTACTTTTCGAGCTGCAGGCGTCGCGGACCTGCGGCAGCTTTCTTGAACGAGGTCATCAGTTGAGGAACGATGCCCTCCCACGTCCCGCCATGCTTCCAGACACCGCCGCCGCGCTGCTTCCATTCATAGGTGATGTGTTGATCGCCGCTGCCATGCAGCAGCCAGTCGCGATGTTCCTGAGGCAATCGCTTCCACGGGAGTTTCAGGTCGATGCCGAGCGTCCGCGCGATGCCCTCGTAAGTGTGCTTGCGCCAGCGTCCCATGCCTTTGAGCGGGCCGACGAGGGGAATAGCACCCTGGTACATGCTGAGATCGGGGTCGGGAATCAGCAAATCGGGATCGAAGGCGTAACAGGTGCCAAGGCCGTCGCATTCGGGACACATGCCATGCGGACTGTTGAAGCTGAAAAGTTGTGGCGTCGGCGGCTCATAGCTTTTGTTGCAATGGACGCAGGCATAGTGCGCGGAGAGAAGAAGGTCCTCGTGCTCGTCCTGGCCCGGTTCCGATTTCCCTTCCGCCTCAACGGCGATGACGATCAGTCCCTCGCTCAGGCCCAACGCCTGCTCGACGGCCTCCGCCAGCCGGGAGCGCACCTTGGGTTCGTTCTTCAACCGGTCGATGACGATCTCGATGTCGTGCTTGATCTTGCGATCGAGCTTCAAATCGTCGGTCAACTTGACGACCTGGCCATCGACACGCGCTCGCAGAAAGCCACGCCGGAGCATGTCCTGAAAGAGGTCCTTGTACTCTCCCTTCTGTCCGCGCACCACCGGCGCGAGAACGAGGAACCGCGCCCCTTCAGGCAGCGCGAGGATGTGGGCAATGATCTGATCGCGCGTCTGAGCCGTGATGGGCCGGCCGCACGTCGGGCAGTGGCCCTGACCGATGCGCGCATAGAGGACGCGCAGATAGTCGTGAATCTCGGTGATGGTGCCGACGGTTGAGCGCGGGTTCCGGCCCGCTGTCTTTTGCTGGATGCTGATGGCAGGCGCGAGGCCGGAGAGGAAATCGACGTCCGGCTTCTGCATCTGTCCCATGAACTGCCGGGCATACGACGACAGCGATTCGACGTAGCGTCTCTGCCCCTCGGCATAGAGCGTGTCGAAGGCCAGCGACGACTTGCCCGAACCGCTGACGCCGGTGAAGACGATCAGGGCGTTGCGAGGAAGTTTGAGGCTGACATTTTTGAGGTTGTGTTCGCGGGCGCCACGAATGATGATATTGGTGTTATCCATAACCTTCCGATGTTGCAAAGATCGTGCGAGCAACCTTTAGTATACGGATGTTTGCTAACGCGCGACAAGAGACCCTGCTTGTCGTTTCGCGCTCTTCTCTCTCAAGTGAAGACGAACGCGAAACGACAAGCAAGAGGTCCGCTCGACCCGAATTGTAACAACGACGCGGGTACAATCTTTCGCATGTTCTCTCTCGTCTGATAAGGTAAGGGAGATCAATCCCGCGAATGCACTCTTCACTGCGCTCTCTGAAATAGGAGGAAACTCGTGCGACGCCTGATGTATCAAGCGGCCGCCGCCCTGGGAATCAGTCTCGCCCTGCTGGCGGGGACGGCCCAGGCGGGCAAGCCCGCCAAGCCTGCCGATGAAGCCGTCTGTGGCGACTACGGCACGTCCGTTCAGTTCTTCAAGACCCCCAGCGAGGCGGCCACGCAGGCCAAGAAGGACCAGAAACTGGTCTTCGTCCTGCACGTCTCCGGGGAGTTCGAGAAGCCCGACTTCACCTGAAACAACGCCGAAGCGTTGCGTGTCAACGCGCTGGCCAATCCTGAAGTCGGCAAGTTCGTCAACGAGTATTTCTGCTCCTCCTTCCAAAAAGTCGCGACCTTCAAGATCGTCGGCAGGGCCAAGCAGGGCGGCAACGTCGCCACCTACTTCTGCGCTCCCGACGGACGCGTGCTGCACTGCGTGGCCGGCCCCGTCGATGCCGCCACCATGCTGCGCGAGGCGAAGTGGGTCGTCGATACGGCCAAGAAGGCGATCGAGGAATCCAAGGGCGACGGCGGCAAGTTCAAGGCCGCCATCCGCAAGGCCCACGCCGTCAAGCTGCAGGCCGAGACGGGCGTCGTCGTCGAGCCGACGACGTTCGACTACGATCCCGAAGCCCAGCAAGGCGCGCTGAGCTACAGCGATCCGACGGGCCAGCCGTTGGCCCCGAAGCTGCCTCCCCCGCCGGTCGATACGATTGACGTGACGATCAAGGCGAAGGCCGAGCAGATGCGGGCCGCGACGGCTGCCGACGCCAAGGGCGGCATGCCGGGGTTGGCCATGGTCCGCGATCGCGGCGGACGCGGTTGGGTACTCGGCAACCAGGGCCGGGCCGACATGCTGCTGGCCGCCCACTCGATGGTCAAGATCGAGAAGGTCTACGGAGCGGTCTTCGAGGGCATCCTCGGCGAGAAGATTACGACCAAGCCGGTCGAGATCGTGCATCCGTTCCCGTGGCACGGTCGCCAGCTCAAGGAAGGCAAGATTCAGCCTCAGATCGAGAACTGAGCGATTGCTTGCGATGAAATGTAACAAGGGCCGGCGAGGATCATCCTCGCCGGCCCTTGGCGTTCTCGTTCTTGCCGCTTGCGGCTTAGCGGTCTTCGCCCATCCCTACCGGCACTCCAGCAGATAGTCTGGCCGACCTGGAGGAACGGAGACAAGAGTGAACCGGAAGCTGCGGTCGAACACACCAGAGCGAACCCATCCCTGCTGCTTGCGGGTGGGCGTATAGCCTCGGGGCGTGTGCCTCAGAATATCGAACTTCAGCGAACTCTTGCGTCCATCGACAAGCCAGTATTCGCGAATCCCTGCCTCCCAGTATGCCTCGCGCAACAGAACGGTGTCCTTGCGAACGGAGGTTGGGCTTATCACCTCAAGGACCATGTCGGGCGTCCCTTCCAGTTCGAGGTAGCCTTCCTCCATGCCCTCGACCAACTTCACGCGGCCCGCCTCGTAACTGGCCTGACTGACAAACGTGCAGTTGGGGCGGACCGAGAAGTTCGCCTCAAGGTTCGTCAGCCGCACACCGTCCTGAAGGAAGAGACCGAGTTGGCCTGTCTCGACAAGGCCGCCAAGCACGATGGTGAACTTCGTCTTGACGAGAACGTGGCTGAAGACCTGTTCCTTGCTCATGTCCACCCAGACCTGCTCGTCAAGGTAGGAGATCCGGGCCTTCTCGGGGACGTCGTCGGCGTCCACCCAGCGCCGGAACGATTCCAGATCGACAACCCACTCCGGGACCGTCAGATGATCCGTTTCGGTGAGGATGTTGAGCATGTCGTCCTTGGGGAAACGAAGACCGCTACGCCGCAAGCGGCAAGAAAGTCACTCGGCAGACGCGGCCGTCAGGATCTCGTCCGTGATGTTCAGGTTCGCGTAGACGTTCTGGACGTCGTCGTGATCGTCCATCGTCTCCATCAGCCGAAGCACACGGACGCCCGCTTCCACGTCCGCGTCCACCTGGATCTTCGGCAACTGCGTGATCTCGGCGTTGGCGAAGACGACGTCCTTGCTCTCAAGGGATTCCTTCACCTGCGCGAACGAGGTCGGATCGCAGATGATCTCGAAGTGATCGCCCGAGCGTTTCATGTCCTCGGCTCCGGCCTCCAGGACCAGACCCAGAAGCGTGTCCTCATCGGTCCCCGTCACCGCGACGGCGAGAACGCCCTTGCGCTCGAACAGGTAGCCGACGCAGCCGGCCGACCCCATGTTGCCGCCGGCGCGCTCGAAGATCTTGCGTACCTCGCCCGACGTCCGATTGCGATTGTCCGTCAGCACTTCGACCATCACCGCGACGCCGCCCGGACCGAAGCCCTCGTAGGAC
>JBBRIK010000588.1:0-4705 GCA_038221045.1 Gemmatales bacterium | reverse complement strand
GCGCTGGCAAGTTCCTCCGGTCCTGGGGCGACGATGTCATCAAGATCGGCCACGGGTTGCGCATCGATGCCGAGCGAAACGTCTGGGCGACCGACATCGGCGGGCATCAGGTGTTCAAGTTCGATCGGGAAGGCAAATTGCTCCTCACCCTCGGCAAGAAGGGAGAGCCGGGCGACGGCCGCGACCAGTTCAACAAGCCGACCGACGTCGCCTTCGCGGCCAACGGCGACGTCTTCGTCACCGACGGCTACGGCAACAACCGCGTGATGAAGTTCAATAAAGAGGGGAAATATCTCAAGGAATGGGGCAAGAAGGGCACGGGTGAGGGCGAGTTCAATCTGCCGCACGCGATCGTCATCGACGAAAAGGGTCGTCTCTACGTCGGCGACCGCGAGAACAAGCGCGTGCAGATCTTCGACAGCGACGGCAAATTCCTCACCCAATGGAAAGAGAGCGGCTCACCCTATGGCCTCTTTCTCGACGGCGACCACCTGTTCGTCGCGGACGGGATTGCGTGCTGGGTGACGGTCCTCGACGCGAAGGGAAAGCCGATCGGCCGCTTCGGCGAGAAGGGCAAGAGGGTCGGACAATTCGTGATGCCGCACATGCTCTGCAAGGATCGCGAGGGCGCGATCTACGTCGCGGAGGTTGACAACAAGCGCGTGCAGAAGTTCGTGCCGCGCTGACGGAGATACCGCATCATGAACCAGTCCGCATCGTTTGTCCTCGTCGTCTTCGCCGCGCTCGGCCTCCTGCAACGGGCCGGCAAATGAACGACGAGCTCGACGCCGTCTACCGGGCTACGTCCTACGTCGTCTTCGGACCGGAGCAGCGCTTCACCCTGCACATTGATGAGAAATCGCCGCACTTGGATGAGCTGCTGCTGCGGCACGGCACGAGCCGCTGGGCGTTCGTCTCCGCCTGCAACCCCGGTTCGATCACGCTTACGGATGAGGAAAACCGGCGTCGGACCGAGGAGTTACGCCGGCTGGTCGTCGAGGCGGGGTATCCGTTCTACGCGGGAGAAGGCGTCGGCGACGACGGTTCCTGGCCGCCGGAACCGAGTCTGTTGATTCTGGGAATCGACTTCGACGCTGCCGCTGCGCTGGGTCGCCGTTTCGAGCAAAACGCGATTCTGACTGGCGAGATCGGAGAGGCCGTGCGACTGTTGTGGCTTGAAAATTAGATGCTTATCTCTGAACTCTATCGCCTGTTGTAGGGAAGTTCAGCCGAATTCTTGCTGACAGCTAACAGCTATCAGCTATCAGCTATCAGCAAGACTGATACCTGTTACGGTTTGGACGCGAACTCGCCTGTTGTAGGGAAGTTCAGCCGAATTCTTGCTGACAGCTAACAGCTATCAGCTATCAGCTTTCAGCAAGACTGATAGCGGTTACGGTTTGGACGCGAACTCGCCTGTTGTAGGGAAGTTCAGCCGAATTCTTGCTGACAGCTAACAGCTAACAGCTATCAGCTTTCAGCAAGACTGATACCGGTTACGGTTTGGACGCGAACGCCAGGCGACGAGCAAACCCCGTAAGGTAAGCGTCCCGCTTGCCACGCCAAAAGGTTTGCAAGCGGGACGCCTGCCTTACGGTTTCTCCTCTCTTCTCCCGCTTCGGTAAACCTCCCCGCTTGCGCCGGCCGTGCCAGAAGTACACGGGATGCCGGGAGGTCCGATTTTGCCGATTGTCCCAAACGTCTCCCACTTGAAATGCCGATAGGGAATACGTCACCGGAGAAGTAGATCGAGCAGGCCCATCAAGCCAGGGGGATGAGGACGTGACCAAACATAGCGAAACGAGCGGCTGGAGAAGGCGCTTCAGAAAATGGCCGGCGCTGGCCCTCTGCCTCGGCACGGTGGCCGCCCCCTTCGTGCGCACGTTGGGCCAGGCCCCCGCACCCGCGGAACCGGGCGCGACGATCCCGATCGAGCGCCGCCACGAAATGCCTGCTGTTCTGCCCGAGCCGTCTCCGCTTTTCGAGGAGCGACCTGTCCCCCAGGACGAATCGCGAATGCTGCGGACGATTGGATCTGCCGCTCCGGCCGCGGCCGCTGCTCAGGCACCTCCTGTCGAGGTCATCCCCGCGCCCCTTGCGGAGGTCATTGAAGAGGCACAGGCGGGCGACCCGAGTGCCAACCCCGACGGGGACATCGAGTTCCAGCGGGGCATTCTCAAGTTCCCGAACGGCCACCTCGCGCCGGCGCGGAAGGCGCGCGAGGCGGCGGGACAACCGCTCGGCTATACCGGCCGGACGCCGACGCTTCCCAATGATTTGTCGAACGGCGACTTCTTCCCCGTGGACGATCGCTGGCGCATCGCCCTGCCGTCGTGGGACCGCTACGTCTGGGGTCTCAAGTTCGACGGCTACCATCAGAACGTCTTCAAGGGCGATTACCCGATCTGCGGGACGCAGGACATCTTCTTCAACGTCTTCGGCGTCAGCGACACCTTCTACGAGTCGCGCGTCTTGCCGGTCAACGGCGGCGGGGTCCAGTACCAGAACCAGTTCATTCAGAGCATCGCCGCCACCTTCGACCTCTTCAAGGGCGATAACTCGTTCCACCCGTCGGAATGGACCATTCAGGCCACGCCGTTCTTTCAGCTGCGCGACCGCAATTTCGACGGCACGAACAACTTCACCGCCCTGCAAGACGGCTTCGTGGACGTGCAGCTGGGCATCCTCAGCGATTACTACGATCAGATGAACCTGCGCGTCGGCCGGCAGGCGTTTAACGCCGACTTCCGCGGCTTCCTGTTCAACGACGCCAACGACGCCGTGCGCTTCTTCGGCAACGCGCAGGAAAACCGCATTCAGTACAACGCCTACGCCTTCTACCTGACGCAGAAGGATCCCGTCACGCAGCTCAACGAGTTCAACCCGCGCCGCGAGGAGGTCTACGGGGCGAACGTCTTCTGGCAGGATCCCGGCGACCTCTTCGGCTCCGGCCGGCTCCTCGGCCTCACGGTTGAGGCCAATGTGCTGTACAACCACGACCACTCCGACCCGAACCGGGAGGTGGACGACGTCTACCTCGAGCTGGCGATGGACGGGCGCATCGGCCGTTTCAACATCGACGCCGCCTTCATCCAGGAGTTCGGCCACGACACGAACAACCCGGTCAGCAAACAGGTGCAGAACATCAACGCCCAGATGGCCGCCCTGGAAGTCGTCTACCCGATGGACTGGTTCTTCCCCAAGGTGTCGGTGTTGTTCGCCTCCGGCGACCGCGACGTGAAGAGCCGGACCGCGACCGGCTTCGACGGCGTCTTCGACAACCCCAACTTCGCCGGGGCCGGCTTCTCGTACTTCCAGCGTGAAGCCTTGAATGTGGGCGCCAAGGCGCAGTTGAAGAACAACTTCACCTTCTACCCGAGCTTCCGCAACAAGTTCGCCAAGGCGTCGAACTCCGTCAACCCCGGCCTGCTGCTGCTGAACACCGGTTGGGACGCTCGTCTCAGCTCGCGCATGGACTTGCAGATGAACTTCAATTACAGCGAGATGATCGATGCGTCGTCGGCGGAGCTGGCCAGCGGCATCAAGAACGTGAATCGCGAGCTGGGCTTCGAGGCGAACCTGGGCTTCGCGGTCAAGCCGCTGGTGATCGACACCTTCACCTTCACGCTCGGCGCCTCGGCCTTTATTCCGGGCGAAGGCATGAAAGACCTGGTGCAGTCGTCGAACACGCTGTACACGCTGTTCAGCGATATCACGCTCTTTTATTGAGGCTTGTGGTACGCGCGAAACGTAAACAAGTGCAAGGCCGGTTGGGGTGCCCCGACCGGCCTTGTGCGTTTTCGCCGGGCGCCCTCGCTCCCAACAAGATGAAATTGTCCTTCTCTTCCTATATTATCCTCATCGATTTGCGTTGATCCGCGTCAGCCGCGTTCCAATCTATCCAGCGGAGAGATCCCTTCTGTCGGAGGGTAACGCATGACCTCGCTTCGGGTACTCAACCGTAACGAAGAAATCCTCCTGCGCGGCAAGGTTACGCTGATCGGCCGCGATCCGGCGTGCGACCTCGTCATCGGCACCGGTCAAACCTCGTGGCGCCACGCCATCATTGTCCAGTCCGCGGCCGGCCATGTCATCGAAGACCTCGACAGCGTCAACGGCACCTTCGTCAACGGCCGGCGCATCACCGAGCGCACCACCCTGCATCCCAACGACCGCATCGACGTCTGCGGCCTGTCCGTCGTCTTTCAAGGCGACGCGCCGGCGGCCTCGCCAGCCGTGGAGAAGACCATCCACGTCCCCATGCGCGCGGACGGCGGCCTCGCGGCCATCCTGTCGTCGCTCGACGTGGGCGGCGGGAGCCGCCTGGAGATCAAGCCCGAGGCCAAGTTGCGCGCCGTCCTCGAGATTTCCCGCCAGCTCAGTACTGCCCTCGACCTGCGCGACGTGCTGCCGAAGATCATGGAGAGTCTGTTCACTCTCTTCCCCCAAGCCGACCGCGGCTTCATCCTGCTGCTCGACGAGGACACCGGCCAGCTCGTACCGCGCGCCGTCCGCCAGCGCCGTCCCGGAGACGCCAATCGGCCCGCGGTCAGCAAGCACATCGTCAACCAGGCACTCTCGACCGGGCGTGCGCTCCTCAGCGCCGACGCCGGGAACGACGCGCGTTTCGACGTGTCGCAAAGCGTTCGCGGTTTGCAGATCTGCTCGATGATGTGTGTGCCGATGCTCAGCCAGAGCGCGAAGG